>PVWD01000253.1 GCA_003003615.1 filamentous cyanobacterium CCP2
ATCCACTGCCCCAGAGTAATACCCTAAAAGCTTTAGCATGGCTTGCAGTTCTGAAACAGAATCACCTTCACTGCCGAGGGTCAAAACGGGGCGAATTGAAGAGGATGGGCTAGCCTGCGATTCCGTTGAGGGTTGGTTCGCCTCTGGAGATTGACTATTGGCTGGAACCTGCCCCATGCTGAGAACCACGAGGGCGATCGGGACAACGCCGATTCGGATTACCCTAAATAAGGGAGAAGCAGACAATAAAGAAAGACGGTGGGACAAATATCGAATACGCATATCTCTGATAACGGGTCGGCTAACTGTTCAAGTTCCAGGCAGTATTCCAAGCAATACTTTTCCAATCTCTTGTTCAATCTCTTGGCAGATTGCAGATTAAAGGCTGATAGCGATGAACCGCAAGGGGTACCCGTTCAGACCCCAACTTTATACCTCAAACCTTAACCTTGAGAAAATCGTTCATAATTTGTATCGCTTTCGGTTATGGGCGTTCAAGTTGCCTGACGCAAGTTTTCTTCCTGGGTTCCAGTCGCTCTCATGATGGTCTGACCTTAGTTTCAGCAATTTAGTTTGATACCTTAATTTGATCAGCAGAATGCAATATTCACTTCGCGATCGGTTTCGAGGAGCCTTATTAGGGGCGGTATTGGGAGAAATCTTAGGG
Organism: filamentous cyanobacterium CCP2; assembly: GCA_003003615.1. GTDB lineage: Bacteria > Cyanobacteriota > Cyanobacteriia > Elainellales > Elainellaceae > Egbenema. The sequence goes on from PVWD01000253.1 coordinate 668, forward strand.
AGTGCCTGTGAGAAAGAGGCAGCTCATTCAGTGCTTTCCTGGCAGACTTTAAGCCAAGAGGGGTTTATTGCTCCTGTTGCCGTTAATGGCGGCGGATGGGGAAAATTTATCATGCAGGAGGTAAACCGTTTGGTTCAGCCGTTAGGAAGTGAAGCAAAAACAGAACCCTCTGTTCGATCGCTATCCAATATTTTGAGTACTACCAGTATTTTGAATACTCAAAGTGATGACCCGTCTCTGGCTCCCTTGAGCGCAGGCTGCGCTTTGATGACGATACCGATCGCCCTGTTTTACCACGACGATATGCGTTATCTGCCCAGGCGAATTGAGCAGGCGATCGAAGACTGGCAACAACCTGCAAGCCATGCTACGGGAGCCATTGTCATTGGCTATACCCTGGCTCTTGCCCTCCAGGAAAAGCTTTATGTCCATGACCTGATCCCTCGCCTATTGACTGACCTGGAAATTGTCGATCGCGATCCACTTCTTGCTCAGCAGCTTCAGCAAGTCCAAGTTTGGCTGGAACAGGGAAGCGGCTTGTCTACAGTAAAAACTCTTATTGCAGAGCCTATCGCTCCCAAGTCTTCTGATCCAACAATCGATCTAACTCCGATTGCTATTGCTTTATATGGTTTTCTCAGCACTCCTGCCCACTTCAAGCTCTCCCTCCTCCGCACCGCCCGGCTGCAATATTATCCCCAGACTGTGTGCTGTTTAGTGGGTGCGCTATCCGGTGTTCACAACCGAACCGCAGGGATTCCTTTAGGTTGGCAGCTTCACTTGATGACAACCTCATCTAAAGTGCTAACAGAGCTGTGGAGTACATCGCCTACATCTATCATTCAACAAGCAGATTTACTCCTTGGCCAATGGTCAGGGGCGCATGATCCGTTGCAGTGGAGCGCATCATCCAACTCACCATCTCCCCTTGTTGCCGTTCCCAATCTTATTCGTCCTCAACCAAATTTCCCCCCCTAAGGTGATAACCCAAAGGTTTTCCCCGAAATTGGGCTTGGCTATCCTCTAAGCTTGGCTATACTATGGACTGAAGGTTTTGCCCCCATAGCAAACCTAACCCAAACAAAGCCTGAAAACAGGGTCGTCTGCGTCTTCCGGCAGATTTTACCAACATTGACCCTACTGTACTGTTACTTTTATCGACACCCACCTCCTTCCCAGTACGATAATTGCTAGAACTGAAACGAAACCAACCTAACTTGATGATTTCAGGGCTGCATATGATACGAGTTCAGTTAAACTGGCTGGGCTTCTCTACGGTTAATGTGATTGGTACAACCATCTGGTGTCGCTAATGAATCCTTTTCGAGTGTTGACCCGACGGTTAGCTCAGTGGCAACGAGAGTTCTCTTCAGATAGCTCTTCGCAACGTTCCTTTGATCAGTTTGCCAAACAGACGATCGTCCAGGTCAAGCGTTGTGGTAAAGCGGCTCGCACTCGTCTAAAGCCAAATCAGATTATCGCGTTGGCGTTGCGCCCCAATGGACTGCGACGAAAACCTCGGCATCCCGATCGGCACTCACCCATCCTATTTCTGGTGGCGGTGCTTTCTCTAACAAGTATGATCGGCTATCGCCTGTATAACGAGCCTCAGCTTGGGGTTGGGGTGATTGCACCTCAGACTTTGCGTGCCCCTGCCCCAGCAAGCGTTGTGGATACGAGAACAACGGAAGCGAACCGCAAGGCAGCACGAACCGCCTCCATTCCGATTTTGATGATCGACCAGGGAGCAAACCAAGATATTTACCATTCACTTCAACGGTTGATCGATCGCGGTAACGAGCTACGACGGGAGGCAGGTTCATTTCCGTTTGTAGAGACTTCTGTTTTGTCCACTCGATCGCAACAATACCTGCGACGCGCCCAAGAATGGGAATGGCGACAGGTTTTGGCGGCCGTTGAAGGAAATGAGTCTGTTTCCTCAGCATCACTGCGTATCACTGACAACCCAGCCCTCAGTCCCAGTTCGGGTGCCCTCCCCCCAACAACAGATTCTCAGTCAGTGACATCAGAAGCGGCTCAGCAAGTTGCAATTCTGGAATTGCGAAACTACCGGCGCACTGCCTCTACAGAAGACTTTACGGCACTCAAAGATGTAATCAACCGGGCCCGCCAACGGTATGCAGTTGCCATTGCTTCTCTGACGACTAGACCTTCTGGAGAGGCAAACCGACTGTATAATTTTTCGCTATTAGAACTAACAGATGAGCAGTGGATAGATACCACAATCGAGGTGCAGACGGCACTCCAGCGCATTTTGGCGCAAGGCATTGCCCCAGGACTACCAGAATCGCTGTTAAAGTCGGCGATCGAGCTTCAGTTGCGGGGAGAAGTTCCAAGCGTTACCTCTGATCTGGCAACCCAAATTCTGCTGGCGGTGATTCGACCCAACCTCATGCAAGACCCAGAGCAAACCAAACTTCGGGCCGAACAAGCTGCCCAAGCGGTTGAAGAGGTGGTGGTTGAAATCCAGCAGGGAGAAGTGATTGTGCGGGCAGGTGAACCCATTACCCAATCGGATTTTGTCCTGTTGGATCACTTTGGGTTGAGCCGTCGTCAAACAAATTGGTTTGGGCTCATGGGCTTTGGGGCACTGATTAGCGGTTCAGTGGGGATTTTCCTCATTGTTGAACATAAGTTTCATCCAGGATTGCGCCGTCGGGATCATGTTTTGGTGCTGCTGCTGGCTTTAGGGGTGTCAGGGGTTGCGGCTCTGGGAACCCCTGCGATCGGGTTGCCAGCTTTAGGCTTGCTAGTGGGCAGCTTTTATGGATCTGCTTTGGGCGTAACGGTTGTAGGGTTGCTCAGCGTGCTATTGCCGGTCGGGATGGAACTCACTTGGACACACCTTGTCGCCAGTTCAGTGGGTGGGCTGATGGCAACTATCATGGCAGGACGGTTACGCTCTCGCGAAGAGCTTGCCATTTTGGGCGGTATTGTGGGAGTAACTCAGGGGGCTGTTTACCTCGTTTTAGGCTTAATTTCAAGTGCAACAACAACTCCTGTTTGGTATGTCGTTCTAAGTGGTGCTGCCTTGCAAAGCCTTCTGGGTGTGGTGTGGAGCGTCATCGCCTTGGGAGTAAGCCCCTATCTAGAAAATTTGTTTGACCTGATTACGCCAGTGCGATTAGCGGAGTTGTCCAATCCAAACCGCCCCTTGCTCAAACGCCTTGCCTCTGAAGCTCCAGGTACGTTTCAACATACGCTGTTTGTGGCCACGCTTGCAGAAGCCGCAGCCCGCGCTTTAGGGTGCAATGTGGAGCTGGTTCGAGCCGGAACGCTTTACCACGACATTGGCAAAATGCATGATCCGTTGGGGTTCATTGAAAACCAGATGGGTGGGCCAAATAAGCATGATGCGATCGACGATCCTTGGGTTAGCGCAGCCATTATTAAAAAACACGTCACCGAAGGCATCGTAATGGCGCGGAAATGCAGATTGCCCAAAGCCATTCAAGCCTTCATCCCAGAGCATCAGGGCACGATGTTAATTTCATATTTCTATCATCAAGCCCAACAGCTCGCCAAGGATGATCCAACCATTGTGGTGAACGATGCCGCTTTTCGCTATGACGGGCCCGTTCCCCAATCCAGGGAAACGGGTATTGTGATGCTGGCGGATTCCTGTGAAGCGGCCCTGCGATCGCTTAAAGATGCAACTCCTGAAGAAGCTCTGGCAATGGTAAACCGAATTCTGCGGGCCCGTTGGCAAGATGAACAACTGATTGATTCAGGTTTAACCCGTGCGGATATGTCCTGCATTGCCGAAATCTTTGTTAAGGTGTGGCAACAGTTTAATCATCAACGCATTTCCTATCCCAAGGCAGTCCTCAACGCGCAATCGACAGAAAAAGAAAAAGTGAAAGATTAGGCATATCGCTTGCCAGTCCACCTCACAAAACCCGATCGCCCCTGCCAAAAATTTTTCTAATTCTGGTTCCGTTCAACATAAGCCTGGATCACCTCCACAGGAATGCTCACCCCTTCCCCAGTGCGCTGCTGAATGGCACGGTTCACCCCAATCACCTGCCCAAAGGAATCTAAAAGTGGGCCACCGCTGTTACCGGGTTTCAGGAAACCTTGGGGCGTTCGGATGCAGCGAACATCCATGAGTCCACAGTCGCTTTGAACTTGAATAATTTGAGCAGTTGTCATTTGCCAATGGGTTCCCGTCGGAGAACCGATCGCATAAACCGTATCGCCCTGCTTGACGTGGGATGAGGTTTGGGCAAATTCTGCAACGGGTAAATTGCTGGCTCCTTCCAGTTGAATCAAAGCCAAATCTAACCCCGGATCAACATCAACAATTCTGCCGGAATAGTCGCGACCATCCGCAAGACGGACAAAGTTAAAAACAGAGTCTTTGACAACATGCTGATTTGTCAAAATTAGACCATCACTCGTCAAAATAATGCCTGTCGCCGGGGCTGGAATGCCGTTTGTTTCAATCCAGACTTCTACCGTGAAAGGTTTGGACTGGGTGTAAATTTCATCAGACGTGAGCGGTGTTGTGGCGGATGAAGTTTCTGGAAAAACCCGGGGCGATCGAGGAGAATTTTCAACATCTGGTGCAGGCTGCGGGGGTTCAGATGGCTGTGGGGGTTCAAATCCAAGCCAGCGACGCAGGTCAAAACTAAAATCCGACTGTTGAGAAGGGCTGTAGGACTCTGCAAGGGATGCCAACGCCCGATCGCGCTTAATTCCCTCCGTCAGAAATTGTTGACCACCGCCAACAAAGGCATAGTTGCCCATTGTCCGATAACGAAACTCCTCCCGCCGTCGCGCCACCTCCAAAGCGGCTGCCTGTGGATCAGTGGGCAGATTGGTTAAGAAGCCTTTACCATGCTCTACGCCAAAGCTAATCACGCTGTCGAGGCAGGCAATGTCAAGCGGGGGAGCAAACTGAGCGCAATTGCCCCGATTCCAGTAATGTTGATAAATGGTTTGAACTTCGTCGAGACTGATTTGCTCAACTTCTTGAGGAGGCTGCCTCTGCTCATACCGCCAAGCATCATAAATTGCCTGAGAAATTCCATACTCTGCCCCTCCCAACGGCATTGGAAGATAAGCAGCACCTCGCCCCAGTTCCGTCACAGACTGAAACGCTTCCTCAAAACTTGCTTGCTGTGTTGAGTTCAACTGAGTTGAGCGGGAACCGGAACCCATCTCCTGAAACAAACGCAGCAAGACCAATGCAGTCGCCACCCACAAAGCCAGATTCATGCCAAGTAAGGCGATCCTGCGAGTTCTGAACCTCCGGATACGACGCATTGCTTTCTCCAAACAGTAGAAGGGGCGGGCGTGTGAATGAATGCAAAATGCTGAGGGCAGCCTAAAAATAGGTGCAATGTTCTATTATTCTCTCCTAATTGGAAAGGTTACGCTACTGGTAGTGGGCAGAATAGGGAAAAAAGCGTTCTACTTCACTGCTACCCATCACCCCTTACCCATCCTCAGCTTCAGCACCCGGACTTGCCTAAATCGCGCCTTCCTGTATTTGCTTTACTTAATCTTTTTCCTGAAAATCACTGAGGTTGGCTGTATTTATTGTTGAAAAACCTTGCACCTTAGACCTTCTGATTTAGCGACATTCCCTCGCCCCCACCCTGCCCCCGCCCTTGTTGTACCCTGTCTCTGCCAGTGACTACTGAAAATGCCTAGGAAAAAGCAAGTTTACACCCCCAGCATTGAACCCTCCTATTCCAAGAAAGCCATTTGGAGTTGGTTAGGGCTAGTTGTGGCGGCGATCGGGGTGGTTCAAATTCAGGAGCTTATCAGCTTTTTTGACGAAGCCATTTCTGCGGATTCTCCCATTCAACTGCCCAACGTGTCTCGTCGGGATGCCAATGATGCGTCGGCGGAGGCAACCCGCAATCGGGCAGAAGGGGCAGAAAACCCGATCGTTGAAGAGGAAACTTCACAGGAACCTGCTGTACCAGATGTTGTTCCTGAAATCATTCAGCCGATCGAATTTTCCCAGGAATCGCAGCAAACCATCCTGGACAACTACCAGAACTTCATGCACGCCTTGGTAGTGGAACAAAATTTAAAGGAATTGGCATCCGGTACTCCCCTGCGAGTGGCAGCAAACGAACGCACCCTTGCTACGCTAAAACAGCTAGATAGTACTCATAGAGAACGCTTGCTCAAATTTCTCATAGACTCCAATCTAATCCTGATTGAAAATCCGACTCTTTCGTTGAGAGATGCTGCCTTCGCCAATACTGATCTCAGTGATGCTCAACTGACCAATACTGATTTACAAGGTGCTAACTTCAGCGATGTCAAGCTCAATCGAGCAAATTTAAAAGAAGCAAAACTGCTGGGTGCAACCCTCGATCGGGCGGATTTAAGTTTTGCTGATTTAAACCGTGCAGAACTGACCTCAGCCAGCTTGTACAATGCCAATTTATTCCTGTCCAATGTCAGCAACGCTGATCTGCAAGGAGCACGCCTTACATCCTCTGACCTGTTTCTAACAAACCTGCAAAACGCTAACCTCAGCAATGCCTATCTCACGGCAGCAGATTTATCTTTTGCCAACCTTAGCAATGCTCAGCTAATTTTTACCCAGTTCAGTGACGCAAATCTGTCCTTTGCCAATTTCAGCGAAGCCCGCTTGACAGGAGCAGACTTCAGCCGATCGGTTTTACGAGGAGCAAACTTGACCAACGCTGACCTGGGTGGAGCTAACCTTCGCAATGCTGATTTAAGTGGAGCCGACCTCACCGGAGCCAATTTAACAGGAACGGATTTATCGGGGGCAGTGTTCTACAACACCACCATGCCCGATGGAAGCATCCGCTAAAAATGGCTAAATTACTTACGACCCCCCAACCATTTGGCTGCAACCGCCCCTAAGGCAGCTCCTACAATGGGGTTGCTTAGAAACTTAACAATTCCAGGTTTGTCAGCCAGAACGTCCTGGAAAATGTCTGGATGATTGTGATAGGTAAACGCTGCAAGCTTGCTCACATCATCTGCTGTCATCCGGCTTGCATGGTGGGTAGACAACCCCAGCTGCTTTTCTAAGTCGCGATCGCTCAAGCCGCGCTTTTTCAAGTGGTGCAAGAAGTCTTTTGCAACATCATCTCTTTCATTCGGCTGGATTTGGGCGATCGCTTGCCGCAACTCAGGCTCCATTTGGTTGGAAGGAATTCGATCGGGATGGAAGGATTTTCCAAACAATTGGCGACGCTCTTCACGGGACGATCGTCGAGCAAAATCATCAAAATTTTGGTATTCATCCGTCGAGCTAACATCATCCAATGTTTCTCGATTGCCTTGGGCTAAATCTTTCATTACCTGGCGTTTGTATTCTTCGCTACTAGGCATTTTATTGTCTCCCTTTTAAGAACCAAAAATTAAAAACTGAACCTTCGAGAGCGAAATCTTTGAGGACAAACCGGGTGAGGGTTTCGCTTAGAAAATCTAGGCATTGTACTCAATCTGATTCGATCGAGCATTGTAGCGAGCAGTTAAAATTAGCTGCTTATCAGGCGCGTAAATTAAAACCGTTAAATCGCGTTTTGGTGCGCTATTGTGAAACCCTTGAACGAGGGAACGAGCCAATGTTCTCACTTCATCTGGCCGTACTTGGGGCGAGATAACAACTCCCAATTTGTCATTGTCTCGGACGTAGGCATCCTGGACAAGCCCTCTACTTGTGCTGACAACCCAATCACCAAAGCTTTGCCCTTGGGCAGTATCTCCGCGTTCTAGCTGTTCATAGCCAAGACTGTGATCAAGCCCAGGTTGATAGCTTGTTCGATCGGTCTGAGTGGCGGCCCCGCAAGCAGTTGTAGTGGTTAACAGCAGCATTAATGCCAATGTAATAAAAACCTGACGGAACGATCGAAATATGCTCATTTTTAACTCCTGTGCAAATCGTGAAGACGCTCATTCTTCTTTGTAGAACTTCTTTGTAGAAACGTTAATTTCTCAAGTCTCTACAATGTTGAAAAATCAGTTTTAGTGAAGTTTCTAGAGAAGAAAAGCGTCTTTAACCTAGTCGTTTTGGTGAAACTTTGTTGATTAATATTTCCAGATCTCCTAGCTCTCCTTGTCGTACAAAAGCTAGGATTCAGGAAAAACTTTCAACAATGTATCTAGACTTACAGCTTAAAGCCATTTTTCTGCGGGTTATTCCCTCAATAGCAAGAAGGTTTATCTATACCTTTTGATAGGTTTTGAACGAGGAAGAAAATAATTGAACAAAAGCTATCGCAAATTTCCCACCTGAAGGGTTGATACAAGTCGATCGCGGGTGTATGGATCTGTCCTGGTAGAACCTCGTTCAACAATGGAATCAAAAACTTATGCAGCCACTATTACAAAACCAGCTTTTCAAACCTTCACATTTCTTCAAAGAAGTTGATTTTGTTTGGGTTGATGCCCCTTGCCCGTCGTTCAGCAAGTTGGTCTACTCGCTCGGCTCTAATTGAGATAATTTGCCCGTTTCAATCGCACTAGCAAAGCCACAATCCTTACTAATGTCCGCTCAACGAACGAGCATGATTTGTACTGATTCACCTGCTGCGATCGTCGTTTGACCCACAGGCACGATCGCCAAGGCATTGGTCTGAGCCAGGTTAATCAGATTTCCAGAACTGTGAGAACCGCCCGCCAACTGAAACTCATACACACCATCCACAAGTTCAACCCGTCCCCACAGATAGGTTTCCCGCTTGCCATCCGATCGCAATTCTTGCCGCGATCGACCCTGGATGAAGGTGGGATGCCATCCCTCTGCTAATCCAGAAAGCTTGCGGAGGGCAGGCTGAACGAATCGCCAAAAGCTGACCAGGGCAGAGACAGGGTTGCCGGGGAGTCCGAAGTAGAGCAAGGGGGAG
>PVWD01000254.1 GCA_003003615.1 filamentous cyanobacterium CCP2
GGGGAGTGGGGAGTGGGGAGCAGATTGGAAATGGATAAATTAATCGTACTCTTGTGAAATGGGACTCTTATCCGTGAAACATTCCGTGTTCCACCTGAGAACCAAGACAAGAATTTGTCTCTTATCGATTCCCTACTCCCTACTCCCTACTCCCTACTCCCTTACCGCTTAAAGCCATTCATCATCGTCATCCCATTCATCGTCTGGGGCGTTGCTGTAGCGGTTTGCACTGCTGCCGGAACGGCGACCCGGTTCTCGACGGGGAGGTGGGTCAGAGTAAGGATCACGCGGACTGTAGGGATCACGGTTACTTCTTGAGGGAGGTTCGCGATCGTTTCGGTAGTCTGGGTAGGTATCCTGCGGATAGGAATCCTGTGGGTAGGCACCCCTTGATCCCGGATCTTGATACTCGTCCCGTGCATAATCCTCGCGGGAAGGACGACTCCGATCGCGCCGTTCAGGGTAAGAATCTGCCATGCCGCCAGCATTGTAGCCCTGATCATAATTCTGATCATAACCTCGATCGCTTCTACGTTCAGGGGGTTCAGCTTCCCAGTCATCCTGGTTGAAGGTGTCGTTGGGGTATGGGGTACGTCCACCCCGACTGTAGCTGTCACGGGTGTCTGGATACGGAGCGCGAGCATCTCTGGGATAGGGATCGCGAGTATCCGAGGGGTAAGAGTTACTACGGGGATCTCTGGAATAGGGATCTCTGGAGTAAGTATCCCTGGCGTAATCATCCCTGGAATAGGCATCTCGCTGAGGGCGGCGATCGTAGGAATTTCCATTGTCTCTGGGGTACGGATCGCGATTGTATGAGTCACGAGCATAGGGATCACGCCCGTAAGTATCCCGTCCGTAGGGGCGATCGTCGTAGTAAAAATCGTCATCATCGCCAAACAAGTCTTCGCCCAGGTTGGAAAGCGTCCGGCGAATGGAGCCAAAGAAGTCACCCTCCTCGTCTTCTTCCTTGGTAATTTGGTAGACCTCTTGCTGCAAGTCGTACAGCGCATCTCGCAGATCGGACTGGGCGATATCAATGCCGCGATCGTCCTGTCGCTTCAGGCAGTCTCGTAATTCTTGGACGAGTCCCTCAATCTTGCGGCGGTAGGGGCTGGCAAACTGCATCCCAAAGTCCAGAGCCACTTCCCGCAATTGCCGTTCTGCCTCAAAGGTCAGAGCTTCCGCCTTGGTGCGTTTTTCAATGCGATCGCGCTTCTGGCGGTCTTCGTCGGCGTAGAGTTCTGCCTCTTGGATCATTCGCTGAATCTCGGTTTCGCTGAGAGTAGAGGCTCCCTGCACGGTGATTCCCTGCTCCCGTCCAGTGGTTTTATCCAGGGCTGTCACCTGCAAGATCCCATTGGCATCAATATCAAAGGACACCTGCACCTGGGGAATGCCACGCGGAGCCGGGGGAATGCCCATTAGCTTAAAGCGTCCCAAGGATTTATTATCCGATGCCATCTCTCGCTCACCCTGTACCACATGGACTTCCACCATTGTCTGGTTATTTTCAGAAGTGGAGAAAGTATCCGATCGCCGCACCGGGATCGTCGTATTGCGGGGAATCAGCTTCTTCATTACGCCGCCAATGGTTTCCAGCCCCAGGGAAAGGGGAGTTACATCCAGCAGCAGAATGTCTTTCACTTCCTGAGTCAAAATGCCCGCCTGAATTGCCGCACCGACTGCCACCACTTCATCCGGGTTCACATTCTCATTCGGCTCCCGATCGATGATCGATCGCACCAGTTCCCGCACCATCGGCATCCGGCTGCCACCGCCCACCAGCACCACCTCGTCAATCTCACGAGGTGAAAGCTCAGCATCGTTGAGGGCCTGCTTCACGGGGCCACGCAACCGGCTCACCAAATCCGTACACAGGCCTTCAAACTTAGAGCGATTCAGCCGCGTTTCCAAATGCTTCGGCCCGTCTTCAGTGGCAGTGATGAAAGGCAGATTAATCTCTGTCACGTTCATCCCAGAAAGTTCAATCTTGGCTTTCTCCGCTGCCTCCATCAGGCGTTGTAAAGCCTGACGATCGCGCCGCAGATCCACCCCTTCCTGCTCTAAAAACTGTTCTGCCAACCAATCAACAATCCGCTTATCAAAGTCATTCCCGCCCAGTTGGGTATCTCCACTCGTCGCCCGGACTTCAAACACCCCATCCCCCACATCCAGGACGGAAACGTCGAATGTGCCGCCCCCTAGATCGAATACCAGAATCGTCTGGTTATCGCGGCGATCGAGTCCGTAAGCCAGGGATGCAGCCGTTGGTTCATTCAAAATTCGCAGCACTTCCAGCCCTGCAATTCGTCCAGCATCGCGGGTCGCTTGGCGTTGGGAGTCGTTGAAATAGGCAGGAACGGTAATCACTGCCCCCGTGACAGGTTCCCCCAGGTAGCGGTTGGCTTCCTCTGCCAGCTTCCGCAAAATCATGGCGGACACTTCCTCAGGGGCAAAGTCTCTTTGAAGGCGAGGACATTTGATTTGGATGCCGCCCATTTCGTCTTTACGAATGGTGTAGGGAACTCGCCGCGACTCTGGGTTCAGTTCCGAGTATCTGCGCCCCATGAAGCGTTTCACCCCAAAGAATGTGTTCTGGGGGTTCAAAACCGACTGCCGACGCGCCATTTGCCCAACCAGCCGTTCTCCTTCTTTTGAAAAGGCAACCACTGAGGGCGTAGTCCGCATTCCTTCACTGTTGGCGATAACCACAGGTTTGCCGCCTTCCATAACGGCAACAACGGAATTGGTGGTGCCCAGGTCAATGCCAACTACTTTTCCCATTCGCTGCGAAACTCCTCGCCTGATACCCAACTAGATAACTTGAGAATAAACTACCGCAACTTAATTACTAAGAATCGTTGCTGAATTCATTCTATCTTGCTAAAGATGATGGACACGGTGGGGATTTCCGTCAAGGGTAGGTATCTTGATTAAACAAGTTCGGTTGAACCATCCTGCATCACGAAAACCGATCGCCTCTTCCCCTCGCTTTCATTCCCCGATTCTGCCAAATGTTCATCCGGCTCTATCGAAACTTGCCCGGAGAAAGTGACAATACGAGCAACAATTGGGTAGTAGGCGGGAGTTGGGAGGGCTAAGAATGAAATGGTCAGAGCAGATTGCGATCGATCCAGAAATTTTAGTCGGCAAACCGATTATTAACGGCACGCGGCTGGCAGTGGAGTTTATCATTGACCTACTGGCGCAGGGCTGGTCAGAGGCAGAAATTTTGGAGAATTATCCAGGCTTAACAAAAGAAGATATTCAAGCCTGTTTGCGGTATGCCAGTGCATTATTAAAGGCAGAGAAGGTTTATCCGTTAGAGGTGTAGGGGCGAAGCATTTAGTAGCTCAATCTGTATTCGTCTCATCCGAGTGAATCAATCAGCCGCCAAGGGGATTGTAAAGTTGCGATTTTTGGCATGTGAAACAGTTCCGGGGGAAACAGTCAAATCCTTGCAAGCCGAGGGATTCGATGTGGTGTGGCTGCATGCAGATGCTCCGGGTAAAAGTGATGGGGCAGTAGTGCAACTGGCAGTCACCCAAAAGCGAATTCTGCTGACTTTTGACCCAGAGTTTGCTGAGTTTGCCTATCGATCGCCGCTTCCTGCCACCAGCGGGGTGATTTTGTTCCGAATTCGCCTATTTTCTTCCCAGCGAGTTACCGAGCTTGTGACAACGGCACTAATGCAGCGATCGGACTGGGTAGGGCAGTTTAGCGTGATAGAAGACGATCGGATTCGGATGAAGCCGTTGCCGGGGAAGGGAAAAACGGGAACGAGAACAAAGAAGAAAAAAGGTGAAGAATCGATCGAATAGGCATTGGGTTGAATAGGCATTGTGTCAGTTGTGTCAAAGCAAGTTGTGTCAAATGGGCGGGCAAGATGCCCACCCCACAAGAGGTTTAGAATCCCTCCCACTCCTGACTCCCCACTCCCGACTCCCCACTCCCCACTCTCCACTCTCCACTCCCCACTCTCCACTCTCCACTCCCCCATGAAGCTGATCCTCCCAACCGAATTTTCTCCCGACCTAAACCCAAAATTGCCACCCGATGTAGAAGTGGTTTGGGCGGATACCCATTCCACCTTTGAGGGTGATCCCAGCGATGCGGAGGTCTATCTCAACTGGTTTTATTTGAAACCGGAAACCCTCCATAAAGTGCTGGAAGCCGCCCCTCAGTTGCGGTGGATGCAAACGCCCAGTGCTGGGGTGAATCATATTCTCACGCCGCAGTTTTTAGAACGCAACATTACTCTGACCAACGGAGCTGGAACCTTTGCCGTGCCGATCGCAGAATTCGTCATGGCATTTATTTTGAATTACGCCAAATGTTTGCCCAAACTCCACGAACTCCAAGCCCAACGGCAGTGGCTTCGCAGCGTTGACCTGCCTTTTCAAGAAGTAGACGGTGCCACGTTACTGATTATTGGGGCGGGAAGCATTGGACAAACGATCGCCCAGCGTGCCAATGCCTTTGGAATGCAGGTGTGGGGTAGCCGACGGCACCCTCAGCCGATGGCAGGATTTGAAAAAGTAGTGGGAACAGCAGAATGGCGATCGCTCCTGCCGGAAGCCGATTACGTTGTGCTTGCCACTCCCCTCACTCCCGAAACCAAAGGATTATTTGATGAAGCCGCCCTGCGACTAATGCGCCCCAGCAGCTATTTCATCAACATTGCACGGGGAGCCGTGGTAGACGAACCTGCCCTAATTCGGGCACTCAGCGAAGGGTGGATTGCCGGAGCAGGGCTAGATACCTTTGCCACAGAACCCTTACCGCCGGAAAGTCTGCTTTGGGGGTTGCCCAATGTGTTCATCACGCCCCACTGTTCCGGCATGTCACCCAAAATTGTCGATCGGACGATCGCCCTTTTCCTGGACAATTTGCAGCGATATCGAACGGGACAACCCTTGAGGAATGTTGTGAATGTGGGGTTGGGTTATTAGGTGTGGGGTGTGGGGCGGGAAGAGGTGGAACAGGCGATCGGTTCAATGATCGGGAGTGAGTACAGCCTCAACGTCTAAAACAAAGCCGGGTAGAATGTCTTCCCCAGTCAAAGTTTGAGGCGATTGCAACACCTCTACTGCACGATTGGGGCGATATACTTCAACCTGGTTCATTTCCGGATCGATGAGCCAGCCCAATTGCGTCCCGTTATCCACGTACTCTTGCATTTTTTCCCGAATCGGTTTCAATGAATCACTGGGAGAGCGTAACTCCACCACAAAATCAGGACAGAGGGGCGGAAACTTTTGGCGTTGTTCCGGGGTGAGGGCTTCCCACCGCTCCTGCTTGACCCATGCCGCATCTGGCGATCGATCGGCTCCATTGGGCAGCTTAAAGCCGCCTGACGAGTCAAACACTTTGCCCAACCTTGCCTGAGCATTCCACACCCAAAGTTGAGCTGTCAGACTCGCATTACGGCTGCTCGTTTCCCCGCCAGTAGGCGACATGATGACCAGCTCTCCTTTTGTCGTACGCTCAAACCGATAGTCTTGATGAATTTGGCAAAGCTGAAAAAACTGCTCATCCGTCAGTTGAACAACAGAGCCAAGATCCAGGGTAAAAGTGTTCATGTGTTCCTTCCCAGTTCCCCATCACCGATTCCTCATCACCGCTCATTCTCAATCACCCCACCCCCCAACAGCCGATCGCCGTCATACCAGACGGCAGCCTGTCCAGGAGTGACGCTGAACTGGGGTTCACCAAAAACAACTTTGACTCGATCGCCTTCCAAAGGAATCACCGTGCAGGGAATGGGAGTGGAACGGTAACGGATTTGTACCTGAGCGTGGATCGGGGTAGTGGGGGCAGCAATGGAAACCCAATTCACCCGATGGGCCGTTAGTTCTGTATGTTGGGCATCGGCTCGATCGCCCACAATCACCTGATTTCGTCCGGCATCAATGCCAATCACGTAAAGGGGACGGTCTGCCGCAATGCCAATGCCTCGCCGTTGCCCAATTGTATAGTGATGAATGCCATCATGCTGACCCAACACCTTGCCAGACGGATCGACAATATCCCCCTGTTTAGGAGCCAGATATTTATCTAAAAACGATCGCATGGAGCCGTGCGCCTCAATCAGGCAAAGATCCTGGCTTTCAGGCTTTTCGGCAGTGTGTAGCCCAAATTCGGCAGCCATGCGACGAGTTTCTGCCTTGGTTTGGTCGCCTAAGGGGAAAACCGTGTGCGCCAAAATTTCCTGGCTCAAGTCGTAAAGAAAATAGGTTTGATCCTTGCTGGGGTCTACCGCCCGATGCAGTTCATACCGAGCAGTGTCTGGGTTAAACACAATCCGGGCATAGTGCCCCGTGGCAATGCGATCGATCCCCAGTTCTTCACGGGCGTACTGAAGCATCGGCCCAAATTTCACGGCTTTGTTGCATTGAGAACAAGGCAGAGGCGTAATTCCTGCTTCATAGCCACCCACCAGGTAATCGACAATATTTTTTTCAAAGACTTCCCGCGTATCGACAATGTGATGGGGAATTTCCAATTCGTCACACAGACGCGCCGCATCCACCATTCCCTCAGAGCAGCATTGGCCCTTGCCCTTCATCAGCCATAGCGTAATTCCAACCACATCATAGCCCTGACGATGCAAGGCTGCGGCTGCCACTGAGCTATCAACACCACCTGAGAGTCCAACAACGACTTTGTCCATGACTGTGAACGGTTGAAAAATTAAGAAGTTTAGTCTAAGTAAACACTGCTTCTAGGCTAACACTCGCTTCTCCACTCCTGCTCAACCGATGCAAACCCGATCGTCTAAATAATGGATAATTTCTCCAACTTCATGGGGAGGGGCAGGGAGGATCACAAGGTTAAGACTGACGCACTTCACACCAGAAAATCAATCCTCTGACTGGGCGGGCAAGATACCCACAAGACATCGATCTTAAGGCAACTGCATCAATCCTGAGGGTTTCAAAGCACCGCCTAGGCAGTATCGATTACATTATGGTTTGCTACGCTACATATGGAGTTTAGATGTATAATTTATGTGTTGTAAACGCAACTGATAGATAAAATTTCCATAAATGATTCAGCTTTAAAGTTCCTGTGTTAAACTTGCAGCCAATTTCAGTGCTATTTGCATCGGTCAACGCTATGAAAGTTTCATTGGCGATTCCTCACGTATTAGCCGGATTGTTGGGAAGTGGGTTACTCATTTTCCCGCAACCTGCGTCCGCAGAGCCGTTTAACGGCGATCGACTTCTGGCTCAGCAAATTGTGGATGGGTTGCCCCCTCCGCCTCCCGTTATTTTTGGGCAAGAGGCTCCGCCGAGTCAGGCTACTTCCAGTGCCTCGCAATATTTAGTTGTGGTGAATGGAGACAGTCCCTTGCTGCTGTCTCAAGTGCAAACGGTGGCTGCCAATGCTTCCCTTCAGGAATACAACGGGCAGCGGTTCATTCAGGCAGGACTGTTTAACGATCCGGCAATGGCTCAGCAGCAGGTTGCAACATTGGCTGCTCAAGGCATTGGAGCGGAAATTGTCGCAGTGAATTCAGCTTCCACGACGGCAAACAGCCAAACCAGTAGCCAGTCTCAACAGACCGCTTTACCCGGTTTACCCCCTCCGGACTTGTTGCCCGTTGCCCCTGTGCCCAGAGAGGTGGAATTTGGTCAACCACCCAGCCAGAATCAATTGAGCAACCCAGCCCCACCACCCGAAGTGGAGGCAACTGCCCCCGTCCGCAATTCCAGGCATTATTATGTGGTGATTCCAGGCGGTGAGGATAATATTGCTGCCATTACGAACCAAGTTGCTCGGTTGGGCGAAGGGTTTGATGTGGCTCAAATGGTGCAGGCAGGGGATTCTCGGAGGGGTTCTCATGTGCGAGTTGGGCCTTTTGTCGATCGCAGTGCAGCAAATCGATGGAGTCGGTACTTCCGAGACTTTGGCATGGATGCCAGAGTGTACTTTAGCCGCTAGTCAGGGTTTGGCATTGTCAAACGTTTAACTTTTCTCAGCCCTCGCTCAGCAATGTCTCATCCGATAGCCCAAATTTGATGACATCATGGTTGGGATGATGAGCGATAGGAATACCTCAAAAGTTGAATCAGACGAAACGCCTGATTATTTTTACGCGCCACCCTCAACCGGGCAAAGCCAAAACTCGCCTGATACCTGCTTTAGGTGCAGAAGGTGCATCTGATTTGCAGCGACAAATGACTGAACACACGCTGCGGCAGGTTGAGCGGCTACAGACAAGGCAGTCCCAAGCTGAAAAATTGCAAGCTGGGAAATTTGCTGATCCTCATGCCCTCTCTGTAGAAATTTGGTTTGCCGGAACCGACTCGCCGGAACTCGATCGCCAACGGATGCAAAGCTGGCTAGGTCAACAATGGAACTATCGATCGCAGCCCACTGGCAATTTGGGTGAGCGGATGGCGCAGGCGTTTCAAACAGCTTTTAGAGATGGAATTAAGCACGCTATCACCATTGGAACTGACTGCCCAGGATTGGATACAAATCGGATGGAGCAAGCATTTTGGCTGCTGCAAAGTCACGATTTAGTGCTGGGGCCAGCCACCGATGGGGGATATTATTTGATTGGGTTAAGCCAATTTGTGCCAGAGTTATTCACTGGAATTGCCTGGAGTACTTCAGAGGTATTGCAACAAACGGTGCAGATTGCTGAGCAGCTTGGCTTAAAGATCGCCTACCTGGATGCTTTAACCGATGTCGATCGTCCGGAAGATTTGCCTGCCTGGGAAGCGGTTCAGGCTGCTTCATCCCCACGCCTTTCGATCATTATCCCAGTGTTGAACGAGGCAAACACCATTCAAGCCGTCTTGCAAAATATTTGGTGGAATGTTCAGCCCCATTTTGAGCAACCCGAAAGTCTTGGAGACGGGCAATCGCAAACTAATTTTGCTAGTTCTGAAATTGAAGTGTTGGTGGTGGATGGGGGCAGCCAAGACGAGACGATCGCCCTAGCAAAATTAGCAGGGGCAACTGTAATGACCACAACTGCCGGACGAGCTTGCCAAATGAATGCAGGAGCCGCCGCCGCCACAGGGGAAATTTTGCTATTTCTTCATGCCGACACTCGACCACCTGCCGGATTCTTTTCCCTGATTCAGCAAACCCTTGCCCAACCCAATGTCATTGCAGGAGCTTTTGAGCTACAAATTGATGGCAACGAACCAGGATTGCGCTGGGTGGAGCGTGGTGTAAAGTGGCGATCGTCTTACCTGCAACTTCCCTATGGCGATCAGGCAATTTTTTTGAAAAAAAATATCTTCCATCATCTGGGTGGCTTTCCAGAATTACCGATTATGGAAGACTTTGTATTTGTCCGTCGCTTACAGAAACTAGGCAAAATTGCGATCGTCCCTGCGGCTGTCATCACTTCGGCTCGACGATGGCAAAAGCTAGGCATTATTAAAACCACGCTGATTAATCAATTCGTGATTGCAGCCTATTTTATGGGTGTGCCAATTGAGCAGATTGCACGATGGTATCGGGGAGAGGGAGAATTTTGGTTTAGGGGCCGGGAGTCAGGGGATGGGAAA
>PVWD01000255.1 GCA_003003615.1 filamentous cyanobacterium CCP2
GACTGGTCAAAACCCTTACCCTTCTCCCAAATTCAGCAAGCTACCACCAAAGAACCCGGAGAAATCATGCGAATCTATGTGCGATCGATGACCCTCTAAGTCAGGACGCACAGCAGTGCAGCCCCTACCCGATCTCTCCTTTATCGAACTCTTGTGGGATGGGCATCTTGCCTGCCCATTCCTCAAACCTATCCATTAATCATTCAACTAACAATCCTCAAATCATCCTACTCATGTTCTCAAGGGCGATCGGTTTTTGGGTGATGGGTGATGGGTGATGGAGGGAGGAGGGGCGATCGTTGTGTTTAAGACGAATTGCATCTCGCACCTGCCCCAGCAATTTTTTAGGAGGTGATTGCATCAAGACAAGTGGATATGTCGCGTATCTAATAGCACATTCGATTGTCTCCGTAAGGAATCTGAAATGATGCGGGAAGATTCTGGCTAATCAGGCTAAACGGCGTACTATGCAGAATCAATCTGCATAAGTAGTAGATTTAGAGCGTTGTGCCGAATCATTCTGCCTACCCACCCATTTTGGGATCTTAGGCGGAAAAATTCCGTCTACTAATAGTTATGCCGCTGGGTTATCGGTTGGGGCAATACAAAAACAGGAAGCATGATTTCTCCACAGCTTTATCGATTACTTGAAGAATGCTATCCAATCGGGAGTATTCAAAATGTAGATGCTTTAACTGGTGGGGAGTCGAACCAAGTATTTCGTCTTCACTGTGATAAAAGCGCTTTTGCCCTGCGAATCAGCCATTCAACCAATACCGCAGCGTCGCTTGCCTATGAACATCGGCTGCTGCAATTCATGAGCCAACGGGTTCCAGAAGTTCCACCCCCGATTGTCACTCATGATGGTTCGACTTATCTTCAGCATGATGGTTTGCTGATTACCCTATTTCCCTTCATGCCAGGGCGAATGCTTGACGATGAAAATGAGGCAGAATGCATGATGGCGGCTCAGATGTTTGCTCGATTGCAGCGGGTCGGGCTGGAGTATCCAAATTTAAGTCCAAGACCCAATAAGCCACGGTTTTGTGAACTGGATTGGGAGAATAATCGTTGGTGGCGATGGAATGAGGTCGAAAATCTACTGTTTCATCGGGCAGATGCATTTCTCGAAACAGTCAGTGACCCAGATAAGCGTGCCCTCACTGAGCGGATTTTTGCCAAGCGGACATTTATTGCTCAGGAAAGAGAGGTATTGCGAGATTGGGTCGCTATGTTGCGAGATTCGGGGCGACCACTACTCTTTGCACCTACCCATTGTGATTATTGGTGTAACAACATTCTGGTCAACAATAGCGAGATAAGTGCGGTGGTGGACTGGGACGGATGCAAAGCCGAGTGGCTATTCTATGCCCTGGGTCGAGCGACATGGGATTTCGGCAAGAACAAGCGTCAGCATAGGCTAGATTATCAGAAGGCGGTGAGATTTCTGCAAGCCTATCAAGCAGCCGGTGGACCTGTTCCCTCTACAGAGTTTGATCTACTGGTGCCAGTCATGCGGTGCGTCTGTATTATAGAAGTCCTGGATGGGCTACAAGCAGCAACAGAGGTTGGCTTAAATGACCATGCGTTGCACCATCTACTTGCGTTGGAGAACTTGCAGAACATTAGATTGATCGTTTGAGCAATGTCCGCATAACAACCCCAATGCACACCGACAGCCGAGAGGTTGTTGGTTGAAGTTTAAGGCTATCTGCGGCGGGTGATTGGAAACGTTAGCTGGCTTATGTTTCGGGTGGTGTTTGATATATTTATCTGTTGGTGTACAGCATCAGATTCAGAGATTTTACAAACCTCAAACATTGAGCATGGCTTTTAGGTATCCCTAGCATTGGTTAGTCTGTTGAGAATCTTTACGAGAAACTTCACTTCATTTGCATCTAAGTGACAAGCAAAATATTTCTCAATTGCTTGCCCATACACAGTCCACATTCGATTCAGCATCTTAAACCCCTCGTCCGTGATTACAGCAAAAGCACCTCGGCGATCGCTGGGACACTGTTCTCGCTGAATCAATCCTGCAACCTCCAAACGATCAACCAATCGTGTGAGGTTGCTGCGACTGAGGAGAACGGCTTGAGCAAGTTCATGAAGCCGAAGTCTTTGTTCAGGTGCTTCTGACAGAGTAAACAAAACGTCATACCAACTCAGAGGGGGTAGTTCTGCTTGAGCTAAATCTTGCTCGATTTGCTCGATCAGCATCGCATGGGCGACTAAAAACTTCCGCCATGCAAGGTTATGGGCTTTGCTCAGTTTGACAGACATAAACTTAATTGAAATTGATATCATTGCAAATGCAACGATGTATAACATCTCAGATGATATAGTTGCAGTTGCAATCACTATAGGATATACCTAAACAAGTTGCAGTTGCAATTAATTCAATGAGGTGAATCATGAGCATCGACTTAAAGACAGCCTTTGAAGACATCAAAACCCTAGTGTTGCAAGGTAAAGCAATGGAGGTGTTTGAAAAGTACTACGGTGAGGATGTTGTGATGCAGGAAACCAAAACTCCTGCCACGATCCGCAAAACAGCCAACCGTCAGAGAGAACTAGATTTTTTCTCAAAAGTGGTTGAGTTTCGAGGCATTGAGGTGAAAAACGTCGCTTATGGTGAGGACGTGCTTATTTCGGAATGGTTTGTGGATTACACCCATGCAGATTGAGGCAACGTGACTCACGATCAAGTGTCGGTTCAGAAGTGGAAGGATGGCAAAGTCGTTCACGAACGCTTTTACTACAGAACTTGAGCAGAATTTATCAGAGGCTTCCTATGTCAACGCCCAAACTAGAGTTGGTCAGCCATTTGCTTTGCCCCTATGTTCAACGAGCCGTCATCACCTTGCTCGAAAAAGATATTCCTCATGAACGAACCTACATTGATCTATCGAATAAGCCAGACTGGTTTCGCCAAATTTCACCGTTAGGTAAAGTGCCTTTGTTGAAAGTGGATGAGGAAGTCCTGTTTGAGTCAGCGGTGATTTGTGAGTATTTGAATGAAATCACACCTAGTTCGCTGCACCCTGCTGATCCATTGCAGAAAGCGAAGCATCGGAGTTGGATCGAATTTGGCTCTAACATCCTCAATAGCATTGCTGGATTCTACAATGCTCCTGACCAAGAGAGTTTTGAGCAGAAGCGTAATGAATTAACCAATAAGTTTATCTGGATTGAGTCATCTCTCAGTGATAGAGGTTACTTTGCTGGGGGTACGTTTTCGCTCGTTGATGGCGTTTACGGAACAATCTTCCGCTACTTTGATATCTTCGATACGATCAAGGACTTTGGTGTTTTTGACAACACCCCAAAAGTTAAAGAATGGCGGCAACTTCTTCAGACTCGCCCATCAATCCAACGTGCTGTAACTGAGGATTACGCAGAGCATCTACTCATATTTCTACAACAGCGTAAATCTTATCTCTCTACGTTGATCTAGTCGTGTAACAACCAGCTAGCTACCAGTCATTGGAGCGGATGGACGAGAGATCTTGCATCTA
The DNA here is from genome assembly GCA_003003615.1 of filamentous cyanobacterium CCP2. Lineage (GTDB taxonomy): Bacteria > Cyanobacteriota > Cyanobacteriia > Elainellales > Elainellaceae > Egbenema. Next base: position 3,519 of record PVWD01000255.1, read on the forward strand.
GCGTTTAGGTCTTTTTACCGCCGCTCAATTTAGTCGTTAGAATTTTTGCTGATAACTTGGACTACACGATGCAAGCAGGACACCAATATCGTAACGCGCTCCATCCAAGTTCTTTAGAGCTAGATGCGTAGAGGTCTATTTGCGATACGGTTCCTGTCACGATGTTGTGGAAGAAGTAGCCACGGATCGTTTGTATGCCAGCCAACCGCCATACTCAGAGACATCTGGCCAGTTGTATTGTTCAATCAACGCTTGAGGATACAAAAATGCAGTAGCGATCGTGTCATCATCAAGGCTGACCTCTGCCGGATACATATGGGGCGGCTCATTCGCAGCTAAATATTCAAACTGTTCAGGAGTCATCTCATAGATTTCCCCTGGAATGGACACTCCACCTTCTCCAATTTGGTAAATTGCTGGATGCCAACCATTCTCGGCCGCATGTAAACGGTAGAGAGGTTTAGTTTTCGTTTCTTTGATGAATTTGGCTCCCTGGAGATTCTGGTTATCGGGTTGTCCTCGCAGGGCAGAACCACAAATGAAAACGCGATGCATCCTTAAACTCCTTTATGGCTAGTTTTCTTATTTTTAACTTTTACGGTTGGGTTTCAGCCTGAAGGTTTTCCACCTCCTGGACAACTCTCGCCTTACTGGCAACCAAATGAGCTTCGATCGCCTGTACCGCAGCTTCGCTGTTTCGCCGAGCGATCGCCTCAAAAATCTGCCGATGCTCACTACGAATTTCTAAAACTCTGGGATTATGGCGAGTCGTTTGGACTCTTAGCATTGCCATCTTGTCAAAAACCTGGTCTAAGAAGGTCGTCAGCCACCGATTCCCAGAACTTTCAGCAATGGATTGATGAAACTGATAGTCCACCTCCAACATTCGGGCACTACTGAACGCGACCCCTGGCTGTTCTGCCAACTGTTCTGCCTGAACGACAAAGGTTTCCAGGGTTTCTAGCTGCGCTGGGGTTGCATGGTGGCAGGCTTCCTGAACTGAGAGCCTTTCCAGGGCAATCCGGCAGTCATAAAGTTGAACAGCATCCACTACAGAAATAATGGTGACGCGCAAACCACCGCCTGCATCAGTGGTCACAAGGCTATCTCTCTGGAGTTGGCGTATGGCTTCCCGGATGGGGGTTCGGCTGACCTGAAGCTGGTCGGCTAACTGAGTTTCGACAAGCCGCTCTCCAGGCAGCAGTTCTCCCGATAAAATGCTGGCTCTCAATGCTTCGTAAGTTTGTTCATAAAGCGATTTACTTCGCTGTACAGACGGCAGAGATAAGGTCAACGCGGCTCCTCCTGAGAATGCTCAGCGACACAACTCACTTTTCCCAGTTGTCCATTTTTACGTCCCAAGGTAGGATGCAGGAAAACTGTGACTCTCAATACAACTTTTAGGGGCTGCATTGTATACAGTATACATTGTCGCCATTAAAGATTCAAGCTGAGGCTGGCAATTGCACTTCATTCATTGCACTGCGATCTTTGGTGCAGGCTTCAACCGAGCAAGTGTTCCTAAAAATGTGCATGGCGGGTTGGCGTAAACAGTCGCTACAAAAAATTCACTTTACGATGGAGGGTTTATATGGCGGTTCTCACTCGGCTTACGGTTAACGGCGATCGGCTTAATGCCAATATCGATCGTTTAGCAAAAATTGGACGTTTGCCCAACGGTGATATTTGCCGCCTGGCCTTCACCCCGGAAGATTTGCAGGCGCGATATTTAGTGCAGCAATGGATGATGGAAGCGGGAATGACTGTCCGCATTGATGCCGCCGGAAACCTGATTGGCAGATATCCTGGCACGGTTGAATCTGCCCCTGCCCTTGCCACTGGCTCCCACATTGATACGGTGCCCTCTGGAGGCTGTTATGATGGCGTACTCGGCGTGTTGGCTGGCATTGAAGCAGTGCGCACCTTGCGGGAACAGCAGCAGCAGCTTGCCCATCCGATCGAAGTGATTGTTTTTACCGATGAAGAGAGCAGCATGATTGGCTGCCAAGCCATTGCCGGAACCGCGTTGCTTGATCAACCTGAAAAATATCAGCCCAAAATTGGTGGATGCATTCAAACCCATTTGGAAACGATCGGCGGCAGTTGGGAAAAGCTGGAAACGGCAGTCCGTAGCCGTCGGGATATGGCAGCCTTTGTAGAACTCCATGTGGAACAGGGGGCGGTTTTGGAGCAGTCGGGGCAAGCGATCGGGGTTGTTCAAGGTGTGGTGGGGATGAGCCGAAGAGCTATTACCATTACCGGGCAGGCAAACCATGCCGGAACCACTCCAATGGAGATGCGCCAAGATGCTCTGGTGGCGGCGGCTCAGGTGGTGTTGGCCGTCCAGGAAATTGCCCTGAGGATGCCTAGCCAGCCCGTTGCAACGGTGGGTTCCTTAAAGGTGACTCCCAATGCGGTAAATATTGTGCCTGGAACCGTAGAACTGGAGGTGGATATGCGCGATCTGTCGAAAGACTGCCTGGAGGAAATGGGGCGGCGGTTAGATCAGGAACTCCGGACGATCGCCATGGCAACGGATACGCAAATTCAGCAGACGATCGGACTGTGTGTGGAACCCACTCCGGCGGCTCCTCCAGTACAGGATGCCATCACTCAGGTCTGCAACGATTTAGGACTTAGCCATTGCCATTTACCCAGCCGTGCCGGACATGATGCCATGGAAATGGGGCGGTTTACAGACATGGGCATGATTTTTGTGCCGAGCCAAAACGGTTTGAGCCATTCTGGGCAAGAATACACTTCACCAGCACAATGCACCCAGGGAGCCAATGCTCTACTGCATACGCTGATTCGGCTAGACAAAATTTATCCTATTCAGTCATTTAGCGTTTAGTGATTCGCCGCACATGTTCAGGCTGTTGTTCAGCCCATGTTTCGATGGGGTTTCTGTTTAGTCACGGGAGGATGGTCTGGCATTCGGTTTTACGAATTGCAAAAAAACGTCCATTTTCCCGAATCAAGTGTATCCTAAGACACATTTATTGGTTCAAGAAAGGTTTGTATTAGTGTATAACCAATCCTGCATTGTTCATCTTTGTTTACATAACGCCATCGTTTACTGAGTACCTCTATTTATTTCCTACTATGGCAAATTCCTTCACTCCAACTTCCCCTCTTGGAGCCACTGCACCGCACCTAGATGAGGCAGTGCTTCATGAACTGGTGCCAGCGACAACGGTTGGCGTTTTGCTGCGATCGGTGACAAAAAAGTATGGTTCTTTTACCGCCGTTGAAAACATTAATTTGGAGATTCCGCCCGGTTCCTATTGCTGTTTATTAGGGCCAAGCGGTTGCGGTAAAACCACCACTATGCGAATGATTGCCGGACATGAAGAGATTAGTAGTGGTGATATTTACATTGGCGATCTGCGGGTGAATGATTTGCCTCCTGCCAAGCGCAGTACCTCCATGATGTTCCAAAGTTACGCCTTGTTTCCCCATAAAACCGTTTGGGAAAATGTGGACTTTGGCCTGAAAATGAAGGGCATCCCCAAGGCAGAACGATCGCACCGGGTTGGGGAAATGCTGGAGATCGTCGGATTGAGTCAATTTGCCCAGCGCAAGCCTGCCCAACTGAGTGGTGGTCAACAACAGCGTGTTGCCCTGGCCCGTGCCCTCGTCACCCGTCCCCAAGTGCTGCTGCTAGACGAACCGTTAAGCGCACTGGATGAAAATTTGCGAATTAAGACAAGAAGTGAGTTACGCCGCTTGCAAAAACAATTCGGAATGACGTTCATCCAAGTGACTCATAACCATGACGAAGCCTATTCTTTATCGGATCAAATTGTGGTGATGGATCATGGTCGGTTGGATCAGGTGGGAACGCCTCAGGAGATTTTTGCTAAGCCGGTCTCTCAATTCGTGGCGCGGTTCACTGGTGATAACAATATCTTTACTGGAAAGGTGAGCAGTGCCGTTCAAGACGCGCAAAACTATCTGGTGCAGTTGGAAGTTGCAGATTTAGGCCCTTTCTTTTGTCGGGGAGAGTATGCCCAGGTTGGGGCAGATGCCGCTTGCACTATTCGCGCCGATCGCGTTCACCTAGCACCGCTTGGAGAAGCGACTACGTTTGAGATGCCCATCAACCAGGTGACGGCTCAAATTGTGGCGATCGAATTCACTGGATACGTGACCCGTGCAACGCTGGCTCTGGAAAAAACAGGGCAAGAAATTCTTTACAAAGTTCGCACTTCAGACTGGATGGAAAACCCCTTTAACGAAGGGCAAGTTGTCTCTGTAACGTGGTCAGCCAACGACTGCATTTTTCTGTCCCACTAGTCCCTCGCAAAGACAACTCTGATACTGGTTTCGCACCTCACTCTGCTGTATTTTTAATCACTCCCAAAACTATCATGACAAACGTATCTCGTCGTAGACTGCTCAAGACTGGATTAGCGGCTGGAGCCGGATTTGCAGTAACGCGCTGTGCAGGAGGCAATACGACGCAATCGGAAGCCCCCGCCGGAACGCCCAACAACCCCGCCCAAGGGCCAGAAGTCATTACCAATCAAATTAGCGATGTAACGCTGCGTTTCATTGGTACGGGGGTTTCGCAAATTAACCAAATCCGAGACAAAGCCCAGGAAGATCTAGGTTTCAACATTGAAGTCCGCGCCCTCAGCACCGAGGAAAATAACCAGATTGCGATTACTCAACCCGGACAGTATGACATTTTCGATGGAGAATACTTCAGCTTGCCGTTGGTGGTGCCCTCTGGCAACTTGCAGCCGATCGACGTGAACCGCATTACCGATTTCGACAAGATTGTCTCCTTCTTTACCCAAGGGACGTTTGAAGGGGCCCCTGTTGAAGCGTCTCAAGGGACGGCTCCTTACAGGGTAATGTACCTCACCGGCCCAGACTCCACCGAATTCTCGCCCACCCCCACCGACTACGCCACCCTAATTCCCTTCCAGTTCAACGCTGACACACTGGGCTACCGTCCTGACCTCGTTGGCCGCGAAATTGAAAGCTGGGCAGAACTCTTTGATGAGGACTTTAAAGGGCAAACGGCCCTACTAGACATTCCGCAGATTGGCATCATGGATGCGGCAATGGTGGCAGAGGCAGCCGGTTTGATGAAGTTTGGTGACAAGGGCAACATGACCCGTGAGGAAATCGATCAGATTACCAATATCCTGATTGAACAGAAGCGAGCAGGACAGTTCCGGGCGTTCTGGAAGACGTTTGATGAGTCTGTAAATCTGATGTCTTCTGGGGAAGTGGTGCTGCAATCGATGTGGTCGCCTGCGGTGACAGCGGTGAAGTCGCGGGGTATTCAGTGCGTTTATGCGCCGTTGCAGGAAGGCTATCGCGGTTGGGGAGGCGGTATTGGGCTATCTCGAAATCTGTCTGGCATGGAGCTAGATGCGGCCTATGAATACCTGAACTGGATGCTAGATGGCTGGGTAGGAGCGTTCTTGGGTCGTCAGGGCTACTACAGTGCCGTTCCAGAAAATGCCAAGAAGTTTATGTCTGAGGCAGAGTATAACTTCTGGTATGAGGGACAAGCGGCAGCAGAAGACATGATTGACCCCTTTGGTGACAAGCTAGAGTCGGCAGGAGCCGTGCGGGATGGTGGTTCGTTTAAGGAGCGGTTTGGCAATATTGTCGTGTGGAACTCAACGATGCCAGAGAATGTGTATCTGGTGCAAAAGTGGAATGAGTTTATTGCAGCGTAGGGAGTCTGTCAATTTTCTGTGTCCATTGTTTGTGTCACTTCAATGGTGACTGCGGTTTTCCAATCCCCCGCAAATGAATCGCAGGCTACCTGAAAAAGTCTGATCAATTCAGACTGAAGGAGGGTTTCAGTCCATTGATGGAAGTTAGGGAAATAATCGGGTAATGGTCTTATGGGGTGGGCATCTTGCCTGCCCAGTCAGAGGATGTACATTATTAATTTTCAACTTCCATCAATGGCTTCATTGCATTGTCTGCAATTCATTCGCAGGTGATCCATGTAG
>PVWD01000256.1 GCA_003003615.1 filamentous cyanobacterium CCP2
CTTCGCCTGAATATCGTCGTCAACTGATTGCGGCTGGAGCGGCGGCGGGATTAGCGGCTGGGTTTAATGCCCCGATCGCCGGAGTTTTGTTTGTTGTTGAAGAGTTTTTGCAAGACTTTTCAGGACTGACGCTAGGAACGGCAATTCTGGCATCATTTGTGGGGGCAGTGGTTTCGCGGCTGTTGGGTGGGCAAGGGCTGAGTCTTACCATTGATTTGATGGCTTCTCGCGCTAACTTTTCCCTACAAGATGTGCCGTTTTTTCTGATTTTGGGGCTGCTGGCGGGGTTGCTGGGGGCCTTGTTTAGTCGCGGGATTTTTGTCAGCTTGGCATTTAATCGCCGGGTATTGCGCCTGAGTTTACCTTGGAAAGTGGGGCTGGCGGGGCTAATTACGGGTTTAATTATGACCGTTTTGCCGTCGGAGTTCCGAGATAGTGCCGGGTTGCGCGAAACGTTCATTATCGGTGAAACCCAGTGGCATCTGATTTTACTTGCTTTTACCGCTAAGTTTATCTTGACGCTGGTGGCCTATGGAGCCGGAACGCCAGGCGGATTGTTTGCCCCGTCTCTTTTACTGGGGGCTGCCCTAGGCAGTTTGGTAGGGCATTTGGCGAACACGTTGGAGATATTAGTTGGGCTACCGTTGGGAATGCCCGCTGGAGTCAGTTCACCTACTACTTACGCACTCGCTGGAATGGGTGCGTTTTTTAGTGCTGTGGCGCGGGGGCCGATTACAGCAATCGTCATTGTGTTTGAGATGACGACGGATTTTAATTTAGTCTTGCCGCTGATGATTGGTTCGGTAATCGCCTACTTGCTCAGCGATCGGTTTGCTAGTGGTTCACTTTACAATCGACTGCTGTCCATGAACGGGATTCATCTAGATAAATCCGGTGCGACTCCTGGAGGCACCCTCACTGAACTCACTGCCGCCGATTTGATGCAGCGTCGCGTCGAAACCCTTTCCAGCCAAATGACCTTGGATGAGGCTAAACAGGCCTTTTCTCGATCGCACCATCGCGGCTTTCCGGTGGTGGATGCAGGCAAACTGGTGGGCATTATCACTCAAAGCGATATTTCTGACCTGTCTCGTCGGCCGGCCGAAATTGGGGAAATTATCTTGGCGAATATTATGACTCCCCAACCTGTGACAGTTCATCCTGCTGATCCGCTTAGCCACGTTTTGTATTTGCTGAATCGGTTTAAGCTCAGCCGTTTACCCGTTACAGAGGGTCAAAAGCTAGTCGGCATTATTACCCGTGCCGATATTATTCGCGTTGAGGTGGATCAACTGAGTGGGGAAGCCAAAGGTTTTGGGCCTCAACCGGAACCGTCCTATGTGGTGTACCAAACCCGATCGCCTGCTACAGGAAGTGGGCGGCTGTTAGTGCCTCTCAGCAACCCCCGAACGGCTCCTTCCTTGCTGCGGTTGGCTGGTGCGATTGCCCGCGATCGAAACTGTGAATTGGAGTGTTTGCACGTCATTACCGTTCCTCGGAGTAATGCCCCATCTGAGACAGAAGTCCGCACAACCATTAGCCATCGACTGTTAAAACAAGCAGAGCGTTTGGCGCAGGAAATCCAGGTGCCAATTCACACGCAAATTCGAGTGGCCCATGAACCGGCTCAAGCCATGCTGGAAACCATTAAGGAACGCCATATTGATATGGTCTTCATGGGCTGGGAAGGCAGAAGCAGCACGCCTGGGCGGGTTTTTGGCAGTACTGTAGATACGATTATTCGGCAAGCGGCTTGCGAGGTGATGCTGGTGAAATTCTATGAGCCGGTTCGCTTTAATCATTGGCTGGTTCCTGTTGCGGGTGGCCCGAATGCATTGGAGGCGTTGCATTTCTTACCGGCTTTTGTCAAGCTAGGCGATTATCCTGATGTGCGGGTTTGTCAGGTGTTTGACCATAAGCCAAATCCTGTCGAAGCTGAATCTCTTCACGGGATTGTCGAAAATTTGTCTGTTCAGTTAAACTGTCCGGTGCTGTCCAGACCGATTTGGGGAAATTCTATCTCTGATGAAATTATCCGTCTGGCTTGGAATGAGCATTGTGATGTAATTGTGCTGGGGGCTAGTCGGGAAGGGCTGTTGCAGCAGGTGATCAAGGGCAATATTCCAGAAGCGATCGCCACTCAGAGTAACCGGACGGTGATTTTAGTGCGCGGTGCGATCACAAATTCAGAGTAGCGTCCTCTAGTGATCCCCCCTCCGACTCCCCACGCTCACTCAGTGAAACCTCAGGCAGCTTACCCCCTATGGAGGATGTAAAGGCAGGGCAAATATAGGAACTTGGAGGTGCTTCTATCGTTAATCTGTATCGCTTTGGGAATTAGGTAAATATGTTTTTACAAACAAAAGATCGTGGGGTTCTGGTTGAGGTCATGGATGTAACGGAACTCATTGACCCCCTCAAACCGCACATTCATGGCAGAGTTCAAGCTGGGCAGGAAGAGCAAGATCCAGAAGAGTTTGCCAAGGGTGATCTGGTGTTTCCATCGGGAGAAACGCTGCCTCGCTGCTGGCAGGATGTAGACTATCAGACGAATAAATAGGTTGGGGCATCGTCATTGTAACGTAGGCGATGTTCATACCATTTTGGATTTTGAATTTTACATTGTAGAAGCCTGCTGGAACCAGTGTTTGCAGTGGGCTTCTGTCACATTCACAATTAAACACGATTTAAATTGGTCAGGACTTACGCAGGCTCTGTTTCATACCTCTAGATTTAGCGTAAGGTGGGCAGTGCCTACTCTACAAATGAAGTTTTGCCTAAGTCCTGTTGGTCTCACTACAGCCGCTCAATGCATTCATTGTCTTGATGAACTAGCCTCATTGCTGGTTTCAGATTATGCTTCTCCTGCAACAATGGCAGAAGCCGAATTATTCTAGTCTGCACTTATGAGCAAAGCTGCAATTCTTACGGTGGATGATGATCCAGAAGTGCTGCAAGCCGTCACCCGCGACCTCCGAAGGCAGTATGGCGATCGGTTTCGCATTGTCCGGGCGGACTCTGGGCAGGCGGCCCTGGATGCTGTTGAACAACTGAAGCTGCGAAATGAAGCGGTGGCTCTGTTCCTGGTGGATCAACGAATGCCCCAAATGACTGGTGTGGAATTCTTGGAGAAGGCGAGCCACATTTTCCCGGATGCCAGACGAGTCTTGCTTACTGCCTATGCTGACACTGAGGCGGCCATCCGCGCTATCAACATTGCTAAGTTGGACTACTATTTATTGAAGCCCTGGGATCCACCAGAGGAGCGGCTTTACCCCATCCTGGATGATTTACTGGAGGATTGGGCGGCAAATACTCGTCCAGCGTTTCAAGGCATTCGCGTAATTGGCGATCGATGGTCTTCAGAGTCTCATCGCATCAAGGATTTTTTGGCTCGCAACCAGGTTCCCTACCGCTGGTTGGATGTTGAACGTGAACCTGATGCTGCGAAATTGCTTTCCTACGCCAAGGTGGACGAGACTCCCCTGCCTCTGGTGCTGTTCCCCGATGGTTCTCACTTATCTCAGCCTGAGAATGTTCAAATTGCTGAGAAGATTGGGCTGCAAACCCAGGCGACTAAGCCGTTTTACGATTTGATCATTGTGGGAGGTGGGCCCGGTGGGCTGGCTGCGGCCGTTTATGGAGCTTCGGAAGGCTTAAAAACCGTGATGATTGAGCGGGAAGCTCCGGGAGGGCAGGCGGGAACCAGTTCACGGATTGAAAATTATCTGGGGTTTCCGGTGGGGTTGAGCGGTGGGGATTTGGCACGGCGGGCCGTGACGCAGGCCAGACGGTTTGGGGTGGAGGTGCTGTCTCCGCAGGAGGTAGTGGGCATTCGGGTGGAAAATGACTACCGGATTGTGATGTTGCAAAGTGGAGCAGAACTGAGTTGTCACGCGCTGATTTTGGCCTTGGGGGTGTCCTGGCGACGGTTGGATTTGCCCGGAATCGATCGCCTTACGGGGGCCGGGGTCTACTATGGGGCGGCTCAAACGGAGGCTCTGGCCTGTACGGATGAAGATGTGTTTGTGGTGGGTGGAGCAAATTCGGCGGGGCAAGCTGCCATGTATTTCTCGCGCTATGCCCGGACGGTGACGATGCTGGTGCGGGGGGATTCTCTCACAAAAAGCATGTCTCAGTATTTAATTGACCAAATTGCTGCCACAGACAACATCAAGGTGCAGTGCAACAGCAGCGTGGTGGAAGTGAAGGGCGACACGAGCCTGGACGCATTGGTGATTCAGAATTCCCAAACGGGCGAAATTCAAACTGTTCCGGCTAACTCGCTGTTTATTTTCATTGGAGCCGTTCCCCGTACGGACTGGATGAATGGGTTAATCGAACGGGATGAGAAAGGCTTTATCTTAACTGGCCCTGACCTGCCTCGGCAAAATGGCCGCATGAAGGGGTGGACGGCAGACCGTGAACCTTATCTCCTGGAAACCAATGTTCCGGGCATCTTTGCGGTGGGGGATGTGCGCTATGGCTCTATTAAACGGGTGGCTTCCAGCGTTGGTGAGGGGAGCATTTGCGTTCAGTTTGTGCATCGCTATCTGAGTAATTTGTGAGGCGGCATGACGAATCCTAATGACTCTCAATCCGAGTTGAAGCATGAGCTAAAGCATATTCCGCTGTTTTCCCATTTGGATGAGGAGCAGCTTCAGTGCGTTGTCGATCGCGGTGTTGTTTTGAATTATCCCGCCGGAACCCGGATTGCCCAGCAGGGTGAGCCTGCCGATGGGTTTTACATTATTTTTGAGGGCAAGATTGAATGGACGCGGCAGGTGGGGGTGCAAGAGGCCCATGCGGTTACTTTGTCTGCGGGAGATGTGTTTGCTGAACTGATTCTTTTGCTGGATGAACCCTACCCCACCACCGGGCGGGCCCTGACGGATGTGGTGCTTTATAAAATTGAGCCGGACTTGTTTTGGGAAATGTTGCGGCTGTGCCCCAAGGTGATGAAAAAAATCCTGAAAATTTCGGCAGAACGATCGCAAATCCATGAGGCTGTGTCGCAGCAGCAAGCCAAGCTGATCTCGCTGGGAACGCTGTCAGCCGGGCTGGCCCACGAGTTAAATAATCCGGCGGCGGCAATTCGGCGCAATGTCACGATTTTGGAGGAAGTTCTGCAAACCCTTCCATCTCTGGCTTTGCAAATCCATCAGCAACCCCTTGACCCCGCCCAAATGGAGTTTCTCAGCCAGTTTTATCGTCGATCGCTGGAGTCGGCCCTTTCTAAAACACCGCTAGACCCCTTGAGCCAAAGCGAGGCTGAAGATGAAATAACGGATTGGCTGGATGAGCAGGACGTTCCAGAAGGTTGGAAGCTGGCTCCCACCTTGGCAGCAGCTAAACTTACACCTGACGACCTGGAACAGCTTAAAACCCAAATTTCCCCGGAATGTTTGGGCAGTGTTCTGAACTGGTTGGAATCTACTCTGACGGGCATTTGCACCCTCGACCAGATGAAGCAAAGCTCCATTCGCATTTCTGATTTGATTAAAGCCATGAAGGACTACTCCTACATGGATCGGGGGCCGTTGCAGACGGTGGATGTGCATGAAGGGATTGACAACACCCTAACGATTTTGAAACACAAGCTCAAATATGGGGTGGAGGTGACTCGTGCCTATGGAGATTTTCCGCCAATCTGCGCCTACGGCCGGGAGCTAAACCAGGTCTGGACAAACCTAATTGATAATGCGATCGATGCGATGGGGGGGAAGGGGCATTTGCAAATTCGGACTGCGTTGGAGGGCGATCGGGTTTTGGTGGAAATTGTGGATGATGGTAAGGGGATTCCGCCTGAGGTGCAGCCTCGGATTTTTGAACAGTTCTACACTACAAAAGAGGTTGGCAAGGGCACGGGGCTAGGGCTGGACATTGTGCGACGCATTGTTGAAGGGCAACACAAGGGCAGCGTCCGGTTTGAGTCTAAACCTGGATACACTTGTTTTCAAGTGCGAATTCCCGTTAACGTGGCAAAATGCTAGAACGAGAGGGTTCAGTTTCGTTTTGGTACGCTTTAAACAATTTTTCCTAGGGCAACTCCCATGATTGACCTGAACATTCTGCGCCAAGTTCCGCTGTTTTCGCAGTTGACTGATGATCAACTTCAAGGATTGCAAGGATGTGATTGCTGGCTAGATTCAGGAGAAATTTTAGCGGTGGAAGGAGACTCGGCGGAGAACTTCTGGGTGCTGCTGGAGGGTGAAATTCAATGTACAAAGCGCGTGGGCGATCGTCAGGTTCCTTGGGTCAATTTTCCAGCCCCGTCTTTCTTTGGGCATGAACTGATTCTGCTCGATCGGCCGATTTTGGCTACGGCGAGAGCCACCTGCCAGTGCCGTCTGCTGAAGTTTGATGCGTCTAACTTTTGGAAAATTATGCAGCTATGCCCAACCATTAGCCGAGAACTGCTGATTCTGACGGTGCAGCGCACCCAGGATTTGGGAACGGTGTCTATGCAGGCGGAAAAGCTGATGTCGTTGGGAACGCTCACCTCTGGGCTGGCTCAGGAGTTGCGGCAAGTTTCGGCAACGGGACGACAGGCCGTGGAAAATCTGCAAGATTTGTTCCAATGGTTGCAAACTTTGACGGTAAAGCTGGCTGATCACCCAATGACCCTTGAGCAGCAGGACTTTTTGCTTACGCTGCAACAAACGCTATTGGAACGCATGACGACCCTCCCGGTGGAAACCAACCCGCAAGCCTGGCAGATTCAGGAGGAGGAAATGATCGCCTGGCTGGTTGCCCACGAAATTCCCCATCCTCAGGCTTTTGCCAGAGTGTTGACCCAGGCAGGGCTGGATGTCACCCTGTTGGAGGATATTGCGCGGGTGGTGCCCGAATCGCTTTGTGCGGTGTTGGCTTGGCTCAAAAGTACGCTAAAAAGTTTGGCTTTGTCCAAAACCGTGGAGCAGAGTACGCATCATATTTCGGAGTTGGTGCAAACGGCGAAGGACTATGCCTACCTGGATCAGGCTCCGTTACAGGAGATGGATATCCATGAGGGGATTGAGCGAACCTTGACGGTGCTTCAACATCGCTTGGCAAATGTGCAGGTGGTGCGGCAGTTCGATCGGACTTTGCCGCCGATTTGTGTTTATGGCAGCGATTTAAATCAAGTTTGGACGCATTTACTGGACAATGCGATCGATGCAATGGCTGGTCAGGGAGAGCTAATCCTGCGGACTTCCAGGGTAGAGGAGATGGTGCGAGTGGACATTATTGATAGCGGAGTGGGGATTCCGTTGGAACTTCAGCCCTATATTTTTGAGCAGTTTTTTACCACGAAATCACACAGTTTTGGTACGGGGTTAGGATTGCCGATCGCCTATCGGGTGATTGTGAAGCAGCACTGCGGTCAGATTCAGGTTCATTCCCAACCGGGCTGCACTCACTTTGAAGTTCATCTACCAGTCAATTTGGCTCAAACTAGCCGCCCTGATGCCGCTGCGGATACTGCCAGCCCAACTCCCAATTCTCCAGCTTCTAACACTGCCCATGTCGCTTAAATGGAGCAAACCATGCCCAATTCTCTGCACTCTGCTCATTCCGATGTTGCGCTCACTTTCGATCGGCTGCGGGCGGTTCCGGTGTTTGCCAAGCTGCCAGAACTGCGGCTGCAATGGGTGCTAGACCAGTCCCAGGAGGTTTGGCTTCAGGCAGGAGGGATACTGCGATCGGAAGGTGATCTGGCAAATTGCCTGTTTGTGTTGCTCAGTGGACAGTTGCACATGACGCAGCGGGTCGGCACTCAAGATCTGATTTTGGCTCGCCACGATAGACCAGCCCTGATTGGGGAAGTGCCGTTGCTGATGGGGGTTCCTTACTTTTGGGCCAGTGGACGCGCCATTACCGACTGCCATTTACTGGAACTGAGTGCAGACACCTTTTGGCAGTTTATGGGGCTTTGCCCAACGGTGTCTACTAGCGTTTTGCGGACAATGGTGGAACGAATGCAGGAAGTGCAAATTTTGGCACAGCATCGAGAACGCTTGATTTCGTTGGGAACGCTGGCGGCGGGTTTAGCCCATGAATTAAATAACCCGGCCTCTGCGGCACGGCGGGCGGCTCGACAACTGCGGGAAGTCTTTCCCATCCTCCAAACCCAGACGCTTAAATTGACCCATCAGTCTCTAGCTCGTGGGCAACGCGATCGGCTGATTCAGCTTCAGCAGGAGGCCATTGAGCGGGCCCAAACGGCTGCCCCACTAGACCCCATGACTCAGAGCGATCGGGAGGATGAAATTACCCAATGGTTGGAAGCGCATCAGGTTGAAACGGGTTGGCGGTTTGCTTCTACCTTTGTTAATGCTGGGCTAGATCGGGACTGGCTGACGCAGCTTTCAACGCAGCTGAGCGGGCAATGCTTAAATGAAATCATGGTTTGGTTGGATGCGACCCTGACGGTGGTGGGGTTGTTGAACACATTGGGGCACAGTACTGGGCGAATTCAGCAACTGGTGGAGGCGGTGCAGGATTATTCGTCGCTGGATGGCGTGGAGCGGCAGCCGATTCCTATTCAGGATGGCATTGAAAGCACGTTGACGATTCTGGAACATAAGCTGAAGCGGGGCATTACGGTGATTCGGGACTATGCGGACGATTTGCCGATGGTGATGGCCCATGCCCATGAACTGGAGCAGGTTTGGATGAATTTATTGGACAATGCGATCGATGCGGTGAACGATCGGTTTAGTCAGACTGCATCCACGACTTCACCTGAAGTGACGCTACATACGAATCCGGTGAATATTCCGACGGGTTGGGAAACGACGATACAACATTCATTCACGACGGAACAACAACATCCCTGTATTTGGATACATACTCGCTGTGAAAATGATTATATTCTGGTGGAGATTGTCGATAATGGCGTTGGCATTCCGTCTGATGTTCAGCCTTATATCTTTGAGCCTTTCTTTACGACCAAGGGGGTAGGGCAAGGGACAGGGCTAGGGTTGAATACAAGTTATAAAATTGTGCAGCGATATGGTGGCGATATCCGCGTGACTTCTCGCACTGGGGATACGTGCTTCCAAGTTCGGTTTCCTGGTCAGTGTTAGGGGACGGATCACCAATTTGCCCGATCGCCATAGAATCTGTCCTACGCAAAGGAGACAAAACCTCGATCGTAGGCGTAAGCTTGTAAAGATGTGTTTTTATCATTTGCAAAAAGTAAAGTATAAAAGCTGCATCTTTTTCGTTTACGAGGTTGATTTTTATGCGGGTACTCTTGCTCTATCCTCGATTTCCCAAAACGTTTTGGTCGTTTGAAAAAATTTTGGAACTGGTCGATCGCAAGGTTTTGCTGCCGCCTTTGGGGTTGATTACGGTAGCTGCCATTTTGCCTCAGACGTGGGAATTTAAGCTGGTAGACCACAATGTGCGGGAAGTGACGGAGGCGGAGTGGGAGTGGGCGGATGTGGTAATTTTCTCGGCCATGATTGTGCAAAAGC
>PVWD01000257.1 GCA_003003615.1 filamentous cyanobacterium CCP2
GGGAATTTTAGATCAAATTCTTCCAGAACCGATCGGTGGTGCCCATTCTGATCCCCTTAAGGCGGCCGCCACCCTTAAACAAGCTCTGTTGCAAAACCTGGATGAGCTATTGGCAATGTCTCACCAACAGCGACGAAATTTGCGCTATCAAAAGTTTCGCAGCATTGGCATGTTTGCCGAGGTTCCCGCATAGCAATGTTGAGCCACTTAAAATTTGTCAAGCCTGACTCAGCCATCTATCAGAATTATTTAGGTTTAAGCCTGGATAGAAACAATAAAGATATCTCTTTCTCCAGGTCTCAGTGTCGTAACTGTCAATGCTATAATCCAAAGAGAAACATTTGTTAACTTTTTTTAAGTGACTTTCTAATCTTTGGTCTTTGTCTGGCGTTGGATGACGGTATGTTGGTTCCCATCCTGGCTAAATCTCAGCTTTATCAGGGTTTCATTCCATCGGTTGGGTTGCGATTTTAGCCAAATCAAGCTTTACGGCGTATTTTATGTTGTTTATTTATGTGAGCGAACCGTGTTGTTTGAGTGTGTCACGCTGTGGATGAAATGGTGGATGCAACAAACAAAATTTCGCCAGGATCTCAACTGATTTGTATTGCAGCTTAAATCTGGCAAGAATTTGGAAAGCTTCATGACATCTTTGGAACAGGGTGCCCTCATCACTGGGGCAAGCGGTGGAATTGGTAAAGCAACTGCTCTAGCATTTGCTGAGTCAGGTTTTAACCTAATGCTGGTTGGCCGATCACCAGAAAAGTTAGAAGCGGTTGCGGACGAGGTTCGTCAGGCCGGTGTTGTGGCAAAAACGCTGGTTCTGGATCTGTCCGCAGTGGAGCAGGTTAAGGAAACCCTTGAGAGAGCCGTAAGCGATTTTCCTGTCAACGTTTTAGTGAACAATGCGGGAATGGGTTATACCGGGGAGTTGCTTTCAACACCCTTGGGCGATTGGCAGCAGGTGATGAACTTAAATTTGACCAGCGTGTTTCAATGCATCCAAGCTGTTCTGCCCGGAATGCGCGATCGGCGAAGTGGAACCATTATTAATGTCGCTTCGATCGCAGCCCACAATGCCTTTGCCGGATGGGGGGCTTACAGCGTTAGCAAAGCTGGTTTAGTTTCCCTCTCTAAAATTTTGGCGGCAGAAGAACGCCCCTATGGAATTCGAGTCACGGTCGTTTCGCCTGGATCGGTCAACACCCCCATTTGGGATACAGACACGGTTCACGCAGACTTCGATCGTTCTCGAATGTTGACCCCGGAGATAGTAGCTCAGTCTATCTTGCATACTGCACTGCTTCCGCCGCAAGCAGTGGTTGACGAACTAGTTGTGATGCCAAGTGCTGGTGCGCTTTGAGAAACACTCTAATTCGTCGTCTCGATCGCGATTGTTTGATTTTGTTCTGAAGAATTTACCGAATTTACTATGACTATTGCTTCTTCCAATGGCTTGAATGGCAGTAACACTACGCCAAGTAACGCTGCAATGACTAGCAATGAAATGCTGCCCACCGAGCAATCTCAGCAAAACCGAGTCCAGTCTCGCCCCGATCGCAGTACGGCTCATGGACGAGAATCTCAGCTTCATCCTCCGGCAGAATCCTCCAGTGAAGAGATGATGGATGCAGTTCGCACGATGTTGCTGGGGGTTGGCGAAGACCCAGAGCGGGAAGGACTGCTCAAAACACCGAAGCGGGTTGCTGAAGCCATGCGGTTTCTGACAAGTGGTTACGACCAATCCTTGGAAGAATTGGTGAATGGAGCTATCTTCGATGAAGGGCACAACGAAATGGTGCTAGTGCGGGATATTGATGTATTCAGCCTTTGCGAACACCATATGCTGCCGTTTATGGGGAAAGCCCATGTTGCTTATATTCCCAACCAAAAGGTGGTGGGTTTGAGTAAGCTAGCGCGGATTGTGGAAATGTATTCCCGCCGTTTGCAAGTTCAGGAACGGCTGACTCGCCAAATTGCTGAAGCGATTCAAGAAATTCTTGATCCGCAGGGTGTTGCCGTGGTGATTGAAGCAACTCACATGTGTATGGTAATGCGCGGTGTGCAAAAGCCGGGTTCCTGGACGGTGACAAGTGCCATGATCGGCGGCTTCCAGGAAGATCAGCGCACCCGCGAGGAGTTTCTGAGCCTGATTCGCCATCAGCCTTCCTTCCGGTAGTGCCTTGAACTAAAGCAGCCTTGAGCTAAGTTCTGGCTAAAATTTTTATCAAATTGGGGGCGATCGATGAACCGATCGCCCTTATTGCATTGACGCAAAACAGCAGAAACGGCTTCAAACTTCAGAAAATCCTTTCAGGTTGAGTCATGTACCATCGGTTTGTCCTGTGTCATTTACTTGGTTAGATAGCCGCCGGTTGCGTCCAGATCCATGCCTGTAATGCAGCTTGCATCATCAGAACAAAGGAACATGACACTTCTAGCAATCTCTTCGGGTATGACAATTCGCTGTATGGGATAGTCCTGGGAAACTGTCTCAAAATCGGTATTCCATGCGGCCAAAGCACGTCTTAGCATTGGCGTATCCACTGCACCCGGAGCGATCGAATTGACACGAATATTGCGGTCTGCATATTCCAGGGCTGCTACCTTTGTGAGTGAAAGGACAGCATGCTTGCTGGCACTATAGGGGGCGATCGTAGCAAATCCAACATGACTTGAGACAGAGGCATTGTTGACGATCACTCCGCCCCCCTGACGCAGCATATAGGGAATTTCATGCTTCATGGACAAGAAAACCCCCGTAGCATTGGTCATCATCACATCCATCCAGTCTTCAAGGGGGCGATCCGCAATGAGACTGGGAGAGCTTTCAATTCCAGCATTGTTAAAGGCAATATCAATGCGTCCGTATTGCTCTACGCATCTTTGTGTAAAGGCGTGCACCTCGTCTTCAACCCGGACATCGGCTCGCTGGTAAGTGGCATTTCCCCCTGCATCCCGAATGCTTTGCGCTACTTGCTCTCCCAATGCTTCACGTCGTCCGCAGAAATGAACGGTTGCTCCTTCAGCAGCAAATGCCCGTGCAGTGGCTTCTCCAATTCCGGATGTGGCTCCCGTAATTAACACCACTTTGCTCGCGAATCGCCCATTTGGATTCACAGTTGCCTGTGGTTCAGGCGGATTTTGGGTGTTTGCTTGAGCCGTCTGAGCCGAAATTGCCGTTGCAAAACCAGCTACTCCGATCGCCCCAGACGCAAGAATTTGACGACGACTCACCTCTGACATGATTTCTTCTCTCACTCCCTAACAATTTGCTAAACAGTAAGAGCGTAGGAAAACCCACTTTGGGCAGTCTAGGAAAATCTTGCTACCTTGCCGATGTATCTTCTGGGTGTCACGCCAACGTAGCGTTTAAAATGCCAGCCAAAATGACTTTGATCGTAAAAGCCCGTCATCGCTGCAACCATTGAAATGGGCATTCTCTGGATTAATAGCTTCTTTGCCTGAGCAATCCGCAGTTGAGTTTGATATACATGGGGAGACACACCCAACGCTTTACGAAAAATACGGCAAAAATGGAAGTGACTTAATCCTGCGATCGTTGCTAAGGTTTCCAAAGAAATGTCGTTGGCATAGTGTGTATGAAGATAGTCACGGGCAACCATTACAGCGGCATCGGCTGACTTCACAGGATGAACCGCAGGACAATTTGCAGCGTAATGCCGAATCAGGTAGGTCAAAAAATCCCACAGTGCTACATCCTGCTCTAATTTAGAAGTCTTCTCATGCAATGCTAGAAACAACGCATTCAAGTTTGAATCGGTGAGAAATGCTGTTGGGAAGAAGGGAAGAGTAGCAGGTTTTTCAAACATTTCAGCAGCAACGCTCTGTAACCCCGTTGGTTTAACGTGCATCATCACGAAATTGGCAGGTGAAGGAAGATAGGTACGATCGCTCGGAGAATGCACCTCACCGGAATGAATCACACTTAGACTGCCGATCGGAATTGCCTGAAACGCACCCCGATAAAAATATTCGCCTTGGCAATTCAAACTTAAACCAAACTGGTATTCCTCATGGGAATGCTTGGAAAGCGGCTCGATGGCACCGGATGTGTAAGCATATCGCTCCAGTAAAATGCCCTCCGATTCCCATGCCTGAACAGAAATTTCTGCGGCGGTATTTTTCATAAAAGCAACTTTGCCATTGTCATTCACTCAATCCCTTGGTTTGCCCTAAGTTTGTGTGCTGATCGCTACCTTTCGCAACAATATTTCATACCTATCAAAGGGAAGACTCGTTAAGCTCGAAATATAGCGCATACATAATATTTGGCAGCAATTATGACAGTCATCCCCAATACAGAGGTTCAAACCTCCAAATGGCGTGCGATCGTTCTGTTCACTTTAGCGTTTTGGGTCAGTGGTAGCTTGCTCCTGGATTTGGTGATTATGCCAACGCTGTATGCAACGGGTATGATGGCGGCTCCTGATTTTGCAACCGCAGGCTACTCTGTTTTTTGGATTTTTAACCGCATTGAACTGCTGTGTGCCGCTCTTGCCCTCACCGGAATTTTGGTACTGCGAAACACAGAATTTTTCTCTGCATCATCTCGCTGGGTTGTGCCACTCTCGATCGCGCTCCTCGTTGTGCCTTTGGTTTATACCTATGCCCTCACTCCGGAGATGAGTTCATTAGGCTTACCGCTCAACGCCTTTGATACTGTCGAAGTTCCCACAGCCATGAACCAAATGCACATGGGCTACTGGCTTTTAGAGTTACTCAAATTTGGGGCGATCGGAGCCTTACTGGGAACCTACTACGGCAACCAGGCTAAATAAACCTATCTTGTCCGATTCCCGCTTGTCCGATTCTCCTACAGACGCAAAATTTCTCGTCTCCCCCTACTCCCTACTCCCTCACCTCCCCATTCGCCGCATCTGCTCCCGCAAGCTGAGTGCATCTTGATAATCTGGCTGCAATTGTAGAGCCCGATCGACCGAATTCACAGCTTCATCAAAGCGACGCAAGCTCCACAAAACGGCTCCCCGGTTGTTCCAGGCTTCAGCTAAATTTGGATCGAGTTCAGTGGCTTTATTCAGTGCGGTGAGCGACTCCTCTGGACGACCCAAAAAGAAAAGAGCCGTTCCTTTATTACTCCAGGCTTCGGCAAAGTCAGGCTTTAGGGCAATGGCGCGATCGTAAAACGTTAGGGCTTCTGTTGGGTTTTGCTGGAGATCCAGGGCATATCCCTTACTCCAAAGGGCTTCAGCATAGTTTGGATTAATTGCTAACGCGGCATCACAGGCGATCGTTGCTTCACCGGGTCGGAGTAATCGGTTAAGGCTGTAGCATTTACCCCAGTGTGCCTCTGAAGAATTGGCATCTAAGGCAATGACGCGATCGTATTGTTCAATTGCCTGGGGAAACTGTTTGGCTTCTCGTAGCTGATTTGCTTCAGTTAGTAGGGCCGTTAGCTGAGCGTTAACATCCGGTGAAGGGGAAGCGGATGGTGCTTGAGGCTCGCTGGGGCTGGGAGCAATGACTTCTGGATCGGTGACTTCTGGATCGAGTGCAGGTGGTTCCGTTGCTGAGGGTCTAAATAAAGCAATCAGTAACCCGATCGCGATAATGCCAGCCGCAGGGAGA
This sequence comes from filamentous cyanobacterium CCP2, assembly GCA_003003615.1. Lineage (GTDB taxonomy): Bacteria > Cyanobacteriota > Cyanobacteriia > Elainellales > Elainellaceae > Egbenema. The sequence continues at coordinate 5,611 of PVWD01000257.1, forward strand.
GCCAGAGAACTCAGGGCAGAACGTCCTAGGCGATTGGGGTTAATCCGCGAGGATGAGGGGGGATGTGGGCGTGGGGCAGGGTTGCCGATTGGCTGAGTCGCGAGACGGCTGGTTGCACTCGTTGGGCTAGCCGGAGGAATTCGGTTTGAATTAACCGAACTGGCTCCACTGGCTTCAATGGAAGTTGCGATCGTTGGGCTAGGAGCAGAATGAGGGGAAGCAGACGAATTGGGAGAAGATTCTGGAGGAGAGGAGCCAGATTGACCTGTCCAAAGGGCGGTGGAATTGACTTCTGTGGCAGGAGTCGAAGCGATTTGGCTAAAGGCAGCAGTGGCTTCGATCGGCTGACTAACGCTGGGCTGCCCAACAACAGGAGGTGGACTAATATTGGGCTGGTTCACTTTTGGCGCGATCGGCGGCTGAGGCGTTGTCGCGGTTCGGGCAATGGGTTGAATTGGCAGTTGTTTTAAGGCGGTTAAAGCCTCTGTGGCTGTGGCATAGCGCGATCGGAAGTCATAGCGCACCATTTTTTCTAAAAACTCGACCAGTTCAACACTGGCTTGGGGGGCCAGGTGTCGCCACATCACTTCCCCCGTTTGCGGGTCTTCCGCAAGGTGACGCGGTGAAATGCCAGTGAGTGCCTGAATGCCAATTTTGCCGATCGCATAGAGGTCGCTGCTAAATCGAGGATTTCCAGCAATTTGCTCATTCGGCATATACCCCTGTGTGCCGATCGAAATGGTTCGTGTTGGCCCAGAGTTGGGGTCAGCAAGCTGAACGCTCGCTTGTTTCACTGCCCCAAAATCAATTAAAACAATTCGGCTATCATGCTGACGACGGATCAAATTTTGGGGTTTAATATCCCGGTGAATCACGCCCTGCTCATGGACAAAGGTCAATACATGCAGGATGTCATCAAGCAGCGACACGACCTGTTCTTCTGTCCATTGCCGATTGTTGACCAACTCTTGATTTAGGGGTTCTCCTTCAATTAACTCCTGCGCTAGATAAAACTCTTCATTATGCTCAAAGTGCGCTAGCAAACGCGGAATTTGATCATGTTCTCCCAGCAGATACAGAACATTAGCTTCTGTGTCAAATAGTCGCTTGGCGGTTCTTAGCCCTGCCGTACTGCTAACTTGGGGCTTGAGTTTTTTAATGACGCAGCGGGGATGCCCTGGCAAATGGCAATCTTCTGCAAGAAAGGTTTCCCCAAACCCACCTGCCCCTAGTTGTCCAATCAGCTTATATCGTCCACCCAGAAGTTCGGACGGGGTAGATTGCAGGAAGCGCAAGAAGTTCACAGTTGTTTACCTTGGAATGAAGCTGCTTGACCAGTTGTATAGACAAAACGGTTCGATCGCCCCAAGACGACACGCCACCAATTCACCAGACCCAGCTTAACCGCAATTGTTCCTCAGTGTATGGAGAAAAAAATGAGAACTTATGATACGTGTCCTGTCCGTGGAACGAACAGAGCATATCCAAAAATTTAAGAACTTCTCAAGATGGTTATTCACCCACCGGATTGTCCATCCGATGAAGCATATTCATGGGTACTTTCAGCTTTGTTACTTGTCCCGTTGCTGGCACCATTGCTAAATTTATTCTCAGCCCCTTTGCTGGCTTGGCTTCCATGGTTTCCGTTGCTAGCACTTTCAGCTTCAGAAGTATTTAATACAGGCTCGTGGGAAGCAGGCTCAAATGGCATGGGTGCAGCCAAGTCAATCTCTGGAGCAATCCATGCACTCGCCTGATTCAAAGCGTGAAAATTGCCGCACAGCAAAAGCCGATCGCCTGCCTGCAAATCGCTACCCCCATCCGGAAAGCGAATAAACTTACCTTCCCGCCGAATGGCCTGAATCAATACCCCAAACTGACGGCGAATGTGGAGTTCTGCCAGGGTTTTATCCACAACAGGGCTATGGTCAGGCACAAGCAGCCATTGGCAAGATGCACTTTCCGTCGGCACGGCCGCCTCACCTTTTGCCAATTCCTTAAAAGCAGAAAGCTCGTCTGGCTCTCCCACAATTAACAGCCGATCGCCCTCTTCCAGCACCATGTATGAGTCGGGATAATCAATTTCTTCCCCTTCCGATCGTCGAATCGCCATGAGGCTGACTCCCGTTAAGCGGCGGAGATCAGTTTCTTCCAGGGTCATGCCAACCAGAGGCGAACCTTCAGGGAGGTTAAACCATTTGCTATTCATATCTTGGGCTGCTGCCGCCAATTCCCGCGACACCTGAGCCGGTAGACGTTCTGGACGGAAATCTTGATAGCGTGAATTACGAATTTGCTGCACTTCCCGTTGAATGATCGGCAACGGCACTCCCAACCCTGTCAATAAATGAGTAGACAGTTCCAGGCTGGCTTCAAACTCTGGCTGGACAACTTCCCTTGCCCCAAGCTGATACAGCAACTCGATATCTTTATCCTGCATTGCCCGCACCACCGTATCCAGATCAGGGGCCAGTTCCAAAGCCCGTTTCAGACAGAGCCGCGTACTCATGGGGTCAGGCAGGGCAATGGCTAAACCTTTTGCCTCCGGAACGCCCGCCGCTTCCATGACATGCAAACTGGCAGCATTGCCGTAAACATAGGGAATGCCCGCCTCCCGAAGTTGCTGAATTACCTGCTCAGATTGGTCAATGACAACGAGCGGTTGGTCATGGGCTTGAAGCAACTGCACAATGTTTCGCCCCACCCGACCATAGCCGCACACCACAAAATGGTTTCTAGTCGGCAGGTTTTCTGTCACCTCACGGGGTAAATCTGAACCTTCCAGCAATCGTTTTAACCAGGGTACGGTATCCGCCCAGGCAAAAAATTGGGGGATAAATCGCAATACAAAAGGAGTTACGACCAGCGTTACAGCCGTTGTTCCTAAAATCAGCAAATACACTCGGCGGGACACTAACCCTAAAACCTGGCCCTTACTTGCCAAAACGAAGGAAAATTCTCCAATTTGCGCCAATCCTAACCCGACAATCAGTGAGGTTTTCAGAGAGTAGCCAAATAGCCGCACCAAGGGTGTGATTAACAAAAACTTTCCGACAAAAACGATCGCCACTAAGCCCAGAATCAGTTCCAGGTTATTCCAGATGAAACCCGGATCGATCAACATCCCGATCGCCGCAAAAAACAGGCTGGCAAAAATATCCCGAATGGGTTCTACATAAGTCAGAGTTTGGTCAGCGTATTCCACCTCTGAAATCATCAAGCCAGCAATAAAGGCTCCCATTTCGATCGATAGGCCCAAATGCTCTGTTAGCAGGGCAATTCCTAAACACAGAGCCACCACGCCGAGGAGGAATAGTTCTCGACTCTCGGTGCGGGCCAACGATCGCAAAAGGGGTGGAATCAGCCAAATTCCCACCACCAGGGCCCCTACCGCCAATAATCCCGTTTTTAATAAAGCAAAGCCGATCGCAATCCCAATCTCTTCGGAAGGGCGATCCAAAGCCGGAAGAACCGCCAGCATTAAGCCCAAGGCCAAGTCTTGCACAATCAAAATCCCCAACATCACCCGCCCGTGGGAGGTTTCGGTTTCGTTGCGCTCCATTAAGCACTTGAGAACAACGGCAGTGGATGAAAGGGAAAGAATTCCGCCTAAAAATACTCCTTGTGCTGGGGAAATCACCCAACCAACGGCGATCGAAACGAGTGCCGTAATCAGAATGGTTGAGAGAATTTGTAGTGTCCCACCCCCCAAGCTGATCCGCTGGACTTTCTTTAGTTCAGCAAAGGAGAACTCCACGCCGAGAGCAAACAGCAAAAAGGCTGCTCCCAACTGCGCTAGGGTTTCCACCTGAATTAACTCCTTCACCAACCCCAACCCCGTTGGCCCAACGAT
>PVWD01000258.1 GCA_003003615.1 filamentous cyanobacterium CCP2
GGAGTTGGGATCGCTGATAGTGGGATCGTTGGGGGTGGGGGGACTAGCGATATTAAAGTTCCACGATCGCACAACGCATTCAGCTAGCTCATTATAGGCAGGATTATCGGTTAGGTCTCTTAGCTCAACTTGATTGACTTCACCCGTAGGGAGCAACAACACATCAGCAGTCAGGGTTATTTCTAGCGATCGCAGAATCTCTGGATTAATGAAGCTGATGCAGGGAGAGGTTGCCGGATCAGAAATATTGCGGCTAGTGATTTCGCTAGGAGTAGGGGCGGGTTCGCCAGCAGCAGCAACTGGGACAACGGTAAGGATTGCCAAAAAAACGGCAGTGGGGGCTTCTGGGTTGATATCGGTTTGGGAAAGGGTAGCAGGATCAATCGGCTCAGTGGGAATCTCCAAACGTTCAGACAGATCGGGCGGAGCCTGATCAATCGGAATTGTTGGAAAGGGATTGGTCGTGTCACTGGCAGCCGCTTGTGGGGGTTGGAGGGTGCTGCTTTGGGGTGATTCGGGAACTTCCTGGTTGCCTCCTGGTGTTTCTGTGGTCTGCTCTGGGGGCAACGGTTCAGGAGAAGGGGGAACTTCCGGCTGAGGGGGTTGAACAGGCGGCACCGAGATTTCTTCTTCAGCCTGAACTTCGGGTTGATAGCCGATCGGCGTTTGCTCTGCTTGCGGAAGCGGTTGGACTCCAGTTTGCCCAGTGATGTCTCCCACAACCTTTTGCGGAGGGGGTTCTGTAGCGGGTGTGGCTGGTTCTGGTTGAGAAGTTTCTGGGACAGGCGGAGGCGGCTCTTGAGCGAGAGACTGCTCGATCGGCGGCAATTCGACCCATTCCACCGGAATTGATCCCGTCTCGATCGGCGGTGACAACAATCGATCGAAAAAGGGAAAAGCAGACACGATTAAAACCGCATGAACCGCCACTGATCCCCCCATCAAACCCAGCCAAAGCCAGGGATGCTCACCATTCCTCCTGGAATAAGACGATCGGGCTGTTTGATTGTCTTGCACTGGCTGTACCATGACGATATTCCTCACTCCTTAGAGCCGCAAAATTTCACAGCTCTACTTCCCGACTCCCGACTCCCGACTCCCGACTTCCCCACCTCTCCAGCCCAATCATAACGATCGCCCCTTCCCTGCCGCAGAAAATTGCTTGCAGGATCAACAGAACTTACGCAGGCTCTGTTTCATACCTCTGGATTTAGCGTAAGGTGGGCACTGCCCACCCTACAAATGAAGGTTTTGCGTAAGTCCTAATCAAATTAGATTTTGCAAGATTTAGATACGCCTGTACCATAGAAATTATGGCAATCATTTCCTCAGTCCTAATCAAATTAGATTTTGCAAGATTTAGATACGCCTGTACCATAGAAATTATGGCAATCATTTCCTCTAAACAACCGTCGGATTCTGATCCGAATCAGGATGGATCTTCGCAGGGAACGTCCAGGCAAAATCGTCGATCGCGCTTTAAGCCAGAGTTTGAGCCAGAAGAAGAAGACCTGCTCAACTCAACGGCCCAACCGGAAGAGAGCGGACGGCAGGAAGAAAGTCTGCGCCCTCAGCGATTGGCAGATTACATTGGGCAAAAATCCCTTAAGGAAGTGCTGGACATTGCCATCAAAGCGGCGAAATTTCGCAACGAAAACCTAGATCACTTGCTGCTGTATGGCCCACCTGGATTAGGGAAAACCACAATGGCTCTGGTGTTGGCGGTGGAAATGGGGGTGAATTGCAAAATTACGACTGCTCCGGCATTGGAACGACCGCGAGATATTTTGGGGTTGTTAGTGAACCTCCAGCCCGGAGATGTGTTGTTCATTGACGAAATTCATCGGTTGCCGCGCGTTACAGAGGAAATTCTGTATCCAGCAATGGAAGACTTTCGGCTGGATATTACGATCGGCAAAGGCCAAAGTGCCCGGACTCGCAGTATTCCCCTCCGCCCCTTTACCCTGGTGGGTGCTACTACCCGCGTTGGAGCATTGACTTCACCTTTACGCGATCGATTTGGTATTGTGCAACGGCTGCGGTTCTATGAGCTAGATGAACTCACACCGATCGTGCTGCGTACTGCCGATATTCTTTCTACTGCCATTACTCCAGATGGGGCAATGGAAATTGCTCGTCGCGCTAGAGGGACTCCCCGAATTGCCAATCGGCTGCTGCGTCGGGTGCGGGATTATGTGGCGGTAAAAGCAGGTGGGGCAACCATTACAGAGACGATCGCCGCTGAAGCCCTGGAACTGTTTAACGTTGATCCCTGCGGGCTAGATTGGACAGATCGCCGGTTGCTGACGGTGATGATTGAAAACTTTGGCGGTAGACCCGTTGGGCTAGATACGATCGCAGCGGCCACTGGAGAGGATGCCCAAACGATCGAAGAGGTATACGAACCGTACTTGCTGCAAATTGGCTATCTTCAACGCACTCCGCGAGGCAGAATCCCGACTCCTGCTGCATGGAAGCATTTGGGTTATCAGCCGCCGGAAAGCCAATTGTCAATTTTGGGTTAGGGAATAGAAACGGTTAGACAAACCAGCTAGTAGATAAATCCATTAAATAAATCATTTAAACGAACCAACCTCGCCGGGTTCGGGGGAGCAGTAGTTCGTTGAGGGTGCTTGCAGAGGCAAGTTTGGCCTGCATGGTGAGAACGTTCAATCGCCAAAGGGATGCTGATAGCCGAAGCGGAACCCTTGCTGAAGCTTTTGCGTCTGGGGAAGGGCGATCGTTGTAGTAATGCATTTTGGGGTTCATGGTCATTGAATTCATGGTGTCATTTTCGGGGGTCTAACTAGACCTATCCATCACCTCCCTCTGCTCTCAGGATAAAACCTGATTTTTGAACTTAACTCCTACGTTTGGGGGAGAAGCGCATCACCGGAATGGGTGATCTACGTCCTGATTTAATCAGTTCAACACGGTAATTTGCTAAAGATGGAATGCTTTAGCGCGATCGTACAAAATTCCACATTTTTTCTTGGCATACACAAATCCGTCTATTAGGCTGGGGCAAACCGTCTGGAGCAAACCGCTGGGGCAAACGGGATTGTCTGAATTTCACATTATCCAGATTTCATCATGGCAGCGTGAAGAAATGAATAGGCAGAAAATTTAGTTTCAAAGAACCAGTTCACAGAATTCAGTTCGCAGAATCAATTTGCAGAGCATTTTACAGAAATCAAGTTACAAAACCCGTTGTACGGCAGTACGAAAAAATGATGAGGACAGTTTTGTGTTCCAAGCTCATGTTTGAGTTCCATCGACCTGAGATTGTCCTAGCCTTTTTATCCGTTGCTAGAAAACCATCGATCGAGGACTTGTCTGAATGAAACGCCAACTCATGCGGTTTGTTGTCGGCATTGGACTGATCACAGGGCTACTTTCAAGCAGTTGCGCGGCCTTGCAACTTCAGCAGTCCCAACTTTTTACGGCAGCCGTTGATCTGCCAGAACCAGAGCCGATCGTTTCACCAGTCTGCCCCCGATCGGATTGGGAACTCCTCCAAGGATTTGAAACGCCTCAATATTTCCTTGCCCTTTGTCAGCAGGGAGAAATGTTTTACCTGGTAGGATACAAAAAAGAGCCACTGGCTTTGATCGTGGTTGCCCCAGCCCAAGTCGAAAACGATCGCATCACGGCAGAAGATGGCAACAAATATTCCTACGAAATTCGTCACGGTACGCTGACAGTCAAACGAAGCGGCAACATTATCGTCCAGGAAGGAATTAGCTAAAAATTCTCCCACCCCCCTTTTGCATTTCCATGACAAATTTCTCACTGGCAGGCAAGATGCCTGCGCTACGGGAATCAATCCATTTGCATCAATGGGATGCTCCCTCACTCCCTCACCCTCACTAGGCTAAACTGATAGACAAAGCAAAACTGTCTCAGCCAAGAGGAACAAGCGCGTGGTTACATCTACTTCGTTGCAAGATCGATTGCTGGATACGATCGCCCCTTACCGCGATCAGGTGGATTACCTAGAAGTGCGCTTGGAACAAAGCGAATCGACGATGATTTCCTACCGGGGAGAACGGTTGGATGGGGTCGATCGTAGTTTTGGCTTGGCGGGTGGGATTCGGGCTTGTCACCAGGGAGGATGGAGTTTCGTCACGTTTAATGGGCTGGCGGATTTGCGCGATCGGGTGGAAGAAGCGATTGCCCAGGCAAAGCTTATTGGTACTGAAACGACCCACTTGGCAGAGGTTGAGCCAGTTCAGGATTATGTTGCCGTTGAGTTGGGTAACGATCCGAGAGGCATTTCGCTAGAGACCAAGCGGCAGTTAATTGAAGACTACAACCAGCTTTTGCTAAAGTTTGATCCGCGCATCCAAACCACAATGGCAGGATATAGCGATCGGTTTCGCACCATTTATTTTGTGAATTCTCTTGGCACTTGCATTGCTCAGGAACGGCTGGATGTGTCGGGGCGATTTGGGGTGATTGCCAGAGGGGAAGGCGGCGTGGTGCGGCAGGGCTTTGAGTCGGTGCATTCTCGATCGGACTATGATGTGCTGAAGGGAATTGGCGATCGGGTGAAACAAGCCGCAGAAAGGGCCGTTCGGCAACTGGATGCTAAACCTGTAAAAGGTGGGCAGTACACCGTTGTTCTCGATCCGTATCTGGCGGGGGTGTTTATCCATGAAGCCTTTGGGCATTTGTCGGAAGCCGATCACGTTTATGAAAATCCTCGGATGCAGGAATTGCTGACCCTAGGCAAACCGATCGCCATTCCGCAGTTGAATGTCATTGATGATGGTACGATGCCGGATCTGCCCGGTTCCTTGAAATACGACGATGAGGGCGTTCCAACGCAGCGCAAATACCTAATTAAAGACGGCATTCTCACTCAGCGGCTCCACAGTCGGGAAACGGCGGGCAAGATGCAGGAAGCCCCTACCGGCAATGCGCGGGCGATCAGTGCAATGCATCCCCCGATCGTCCGGATGACCAATACCGGCATTGAACCGGGTGGGGACTCCTTTGAGGAAATGATTAGCGATATTCAGGAAGGGGTCTATGCGGTGCAAATGCTGGGTGGGCAAACCAATGGTGAAATGTTTACTTTCTCCGCTGCCGAAGGTTACATGATCCGCGATGGCAAGATTGCTGAATCGGTGAGCGATGTCACCTTGACGGGCAATGTGTTCCAAACCTTAAAGGACATTGAGGCGATCGGCAATGACACGGTGTATCGAAACGGGGGCTGTGGTAAAGGGGGACAGGCTCCGCTGCCCGTGAGTACGGGTGGGCCGCATGTGCGAATTACAAATGTGATTGTGGGTGGACGTTGAAAGGAAGCTTGAAAATAAATTTTCGGCATATTTCAAGGCAATTGGGCAAGTAAACGTCGAAAAACAGCGATCTCCACCCCCAGCGTCTTGTATCCCACTTTGTCAAACAAAACAACCACCTTATCGCCTTCATAACGCATCACAGTTCCCTTCCCCCAAGACGGATGCACCACCTGGCTGTTGAGTGGGAAGGGTTGGCGATCGGAGTCTTCCACCGTTACTCCGGCTTTACAGTTATCGCAATGGTTACATGGTGCATCAAACTGTTCACCGAAGTAGTTCAGTAAGTATTCTCGTCGGCAATCACGAACCTCTGCATAGCCGCGCATCATTTCAATCCGCGATCGTTCAAATTGTCGCCATCTTTCCTGGGATTCAGCGGCAGCAGTAGCAGCGTCTTCTGGATTCTCCAGTGTATCACTTGCAGTCATTTCGCCCGTCGCTTCTGTGTCGATCGCCGCTACTTCTGAGAGTAAATGTAAAGCGGTTTTCAGTTTTGATTTAGAAAGGTTCACCTGTTCCTGTAGAACTTCTGTGGAAACGGGTTCCGTTTGGTCTTGCAATGTTTCTGCCACTTCTTCTAATTTTTCATTTTCTACTCCCCCTCGGTTGGCAAAGAACCGCCGCAAATTTAAATCCTTTGGGATATAAAACAAAATCGCTTGAGTAGGTTCGCCATCTCGTCCGGCTCGTCCAATTTCCTGGTAATAAGCATCTACTGAGTCGCTGATATCTGCATGAAAAACAAAGCGCACATTGGGTTTGTCCATTCCCATTCCAAAGGCCGTTGTTGCCACCAAAACGGCAATTTCATCTTCCAAGAAAGCAGTTTCAATGGCTTCTCGATCGGTTTTTTTCATGCCTGCATGGTAAAATTTCGCCTTGATGCCCTGCTCCTCCAACGCTTGAGCAATTTCTTCAGTTCGCTTGCGTGTTGCGGCGTAAATCAGTCCCGGTTTTTTGGCCCGAACAACCCGATCGATCAACGCTTTCTGCTTTTCCGATTCCTCCTCAAACCGTTTCACCGCCAGCCAGATATTCGGTCGATCGAACCCGCTCACCACAACTTTGGCATTTTGCATTACCAATCGTTCCACGATCTCTTCGCGTACGGGTGGAGCCGCCGTTGCCGTGAGAGCCAACACTCTGGGATGACCCAATGCTTCAATGACTGACCCTAAACGCATGTAGTCGGGGCGAAAGTCGTGCCCCCAGGAGCTAATACAGTGGGCTTCATCAACCACAAAAAGGGATGGCTTTGCTGCCTGAATTCGTTCTAAGGTTTCGGGGTGATTAAATTGTTCGGGGGCAAGAAATAAAAATTCTAGTTGGCCTTCCTCCAGATCTTCAAAGGCTTCTTCGCGGTCTGATTTTTGTACCTGCGAATTCACGATCGCTGCTTCCCCAATTTCTTGCCCTGCAATAGACTGTGCCTGATCGCGCTGAAGGGCCAGCAGGGGAGAAATCACCACCGTAGAGCCAGGGAGCAGAAACGCCGCCATTTGGTAGATTGCTGACTTTCCAGAACCAGTCGGCATAACTGCTAAGGTATCATGACCATCCAAAATTGCTTGAATGGCTGTCTCTTGTCCTGGATGCAGATGCTCATAGCCAAAACGTTCTTGGGCAATTTGCTGTAACGCTTTACGACTGGTTTTACCTGGTTTTTTCTTCATGTGTAGTGGTAAGGCTAAATATCAGCACAACAGGTTACAACATGCCAGAAATGAGGATACTAATTAACTGGCAAAGTATTGAGGGGCAAAGCTTTGAAAGACCTCCTCTTCACATTAGCGATCGGGTTTTGCAGAGCCGTCTGTGAGAAGAGAGAGGCTCAAGTTAAGTTTTTAAGTAGGAATGAATGCGAATTCTGTTAACACTTCTCTTGCACCCTCTCGCAGGTAGAACAGGCTGTTCAATCCACTACAAAAATGATTTTCGATCGCTCTTGGATTCTTGTCTGTTCAACTAATTATTCTGGTAGATATCGTAAGACGTAATTCTTGAGTTGCATTTTATACAAAATACATCTTTTGCGAGTTGGCCCCACCGTTCCAAGATCGGGTATACTTTACCGCATCGTTTTGTACTGTACATGAATCATGGAATCGTTCAACCCTAAACGCCCTCACCGGGCGATCGTTCGCTGTAAAGCAAAAATGCAACTGTTGGAAATGGGCTTCAGTGCCGATGAGGAATCTGACCCGGTTGATGATGCCCTCCTGAAGGATTTGGCAGCAGCACTGTTTCAGTCTAATCAATATCACGCATTGAATGAACAGTGTCAGTCTAAAGAGGCAAACGGTGCCGAAGGAACACTGGTCAATGAATTGGTGAAAACCTATCAGCAGATCTCAAAGCGTCGCCAGGAACCGATTGTGCAACGGCTAAATGCTCTGCTGTAACATTTCCCAGGGGACATCACCGCCCACGTCCTCGAACTTCCTCCATTAACCAATCGATTAAGGGTTTGAGGGTTGCTGGAATTGTTGCCTCACTGACTGTAACCGTGTGTTGTCGATCGCCCTTCTGTGCTGTGATTTCATATTGAAAGCGATCGGGTAAAGCTGGAGCAGGTAAAGCGGCTGGTAAATCAAAAAAGCTAGCCCGTTCCACCAGATGACGCAGTTGATTGGCTCTGTCGAAGGGTAAAGACCGGGTATCCACTGTGATATTCAAGGGGATGCCTGTAAAGCCGCCAGTCCGCGTGAAGGAAACTTGCATTTTGCTACACTCGATCGCTCGATTTGATAACTAGATTACGCCAACTTGCTGCCAAGCACTCTGGACTGCTTTTCGCTCATTGCTATCTTGTCCGTATAAACTCCCTGCAACAAAAATCGTTGACTCGGCCGCTTGCTTAAAGCTTGCCCTGGGGCGCAACCCATCCCGGAGGGTTAGATACCAAATTTTTCCTGTTTTTTCCCAAGCATAACCGCCAATTGCCATTGCTGCTAGATAAAAGGCATGGTTGGCAATACCAGAATTGATGTGAACGCCGCCATCATTCGCTGTTCCTTGATAGCGTCTGGAATAATGCTTTGGTTGGGGGTCTTTGCCTAAAACTGGGTCGTTATAAGCGGTTCCAGGTGCTTTTAAGGAGCGAAGGGCTACCCCTTGAACATCTTGAGCCAAAATTTCTGCACCGATGAGCCAATCCGCTTGGTCTACCGTTTGGTTGAGCGATCGTTGCTTTACGAGTGTCCCAAATACATCTGAGAATGATTCGTTTAAAGCACCCGATTCATCTCGGTAAATCAGTCCTGCATCATACTGGATGATTCCGTGCGTCAGTTCATGCCCAATTACATCAATTGAAACTGTAAAGCGGTTAAACAATCGTCCGCCTCCGTCTCCATAAATCATCTGATCACCGTTCCAAAAAGCATTATCATATCCGACATCGTAGTGAACGGTAGAGTCTAAACGCAGTCCGCGATCGTCAATTGAGTTGCGACCATACATATCGCGAAACAAATCATAAGTTGCACCAGATCCATCATAAGCCTCGTTCACGGCTTCATCCTCGCTGGGTGGATCACCTTCTTCTCGTACTAGCACACCGGGTAACGATGTTCCATTCTTTGCATCATAAATCGCTCGCTTCATCTGCCCTGGCGAAACCGCAAAGGAAATATTACCAATTGCCTTACGCCTACCCCGAAACTGTTCAGATGCTTTTAAGGTTTCTAATGCCCAATTGTAATTTTCCTCATCACCATGACGAATAATATGATCCAGCATATAGGGCGGCAAGATACAGCAGATAGGACATCTTGAAGAATGGCAACGCGATATCATTTTTTCCAATAATTGGTTCAGCATAATGAATTATTTATATGGCATTTGTGACGGTTAAAAAGGCAGCCTAAAGGACAGCCAATTACACATGATTCAGATAATGATTAACTAGACAAGGTTTGGTTAGACGACTTGCAACACGGGCACCTTAAAGTAAGCGGGTGATGCAGCCATATTTTGGAGCAATACCCACACCTTTAAACGATAAACACCTGATTGCGGAAGAGAAATGTTAGGAATCAGCACAGTATGAGCCGATCGATCGTCGAATGGCGTTTTAGTCGTTACATCTCCTAAACACGTCTCTGACTGCGTTGATAAATGATGGACAAAACATTGCGT
>PVWD01000042.1 GCA_003003615.1 filamentous cyanobacterium CCP2
AGATGTGTATAAGAGACAGGAAGTCGAATGTGATTGAAAACCTGAAGCGGCTGGAATCGGATGTGGCTACCCAACTGAATGCCCTCCAGTCCGAGGCGCAAACGGAAAAAGCCGAGATTATGAAACGGCTCTCGGAGGTTTCGCCCCAATTTATTGCCGACTCCTTTGTGGCAGATGTGCAGCGGCGGTTGGATACCCTGACCCAACAGTTTGAAATTCTCAAATCTGCCCAGCCGGATCTCTTTACCACCGTGGAGGAGTACTTCCAGCAGGCGGAACAGTTGGTGGCAGAAAAACGCTATGAGGATGCGATCGAACAATACGATAAGGTACTCGCCAAGCAGCCCAACAACGCCAACGCCTGGATTCAGCGCGGCATGGCACTGGAGGAAATGAAACGCTACGAGGGGGCAATCTCCGCCTTCGATCGCGCCCTGAAGCTGGAGCCGAGCAACGGCAACGTCTGGTATCACCAGGGGATTGTGTTAAAGGAACTGCGACAGTATGATGCGGCTCTGGCTGCCTTCGATCGCGCCGTAGATTACCAGCCGGAGGAGGCAAAGGTCTGGCTGAATCGGGGCATTACCCTGGGACGGTTGAAGCAATTTGATGATGCCCTGGCTTCGCTGGATAAGGCGATCGAACTGAAACCGGATTACCACGAGGCATTGATTAACCGGGGAGTGATGCTCGGCTCGATGCAACGCCCAGAGGATGCCTTTGCTGCCTTCGATCGGGCGACTCAGGTAGAACCAGAAAACCCGGTGGCATGGCTGAACCGGGGACTGTCTTTGATTGAACTGAACCGCAACGAGGAAGCGTTGGAATCCCTGGACAAAGCCACTGAACTCAACCCCGAATCCCACAAAGCCTGGGACAGTCGCGGCTATGTTCTGCTGCAACTGGGACGAGATAAGGAAGCGATCGCCAGCCTGAACCGCGCCCTCAAAATTAAGCCGGACTTCGCCAGTGCCCACTACAATAAAGCCACCTGCTATGCCATCCAGGGAGAAAGTGATCTGGCGTTGGAGAGTTTAGAAAAGGCGATCGAACTGAATCCGCGCTATGGACGGGAGGCGAAGACGGAACCCAGTTTTGGGGAGCTTTCCAGGGATACGTGGTTTCAGGAGTTGACGGGGGGACGATGAGGCAGGATGAGTGATAATCCTTTGATGGAGGCATAGGAGATATGAATGCAGCCGAGAAGGTTTATGAACTGGTGAAAGGAATGCCAGAGGAAGAAGTCAATCAAGTATTGACGTTTATTGAGTCTTTACAACAAAAAACTCAACATCAGGTGAAGCAAAATTCGACTTTGGATTCCACTGCGAAGCAGGCAGACCCAGCCAGAGGACTTCTGTTAGACTATGCTGGAATTTTGAAAGATTCGCCAAATTTTAACGAAGATCCGATCGAACTCCAGAGAAGAATGCGCGATGAGTGGAGTTAGGTTTCTTCTGGATACGAACTATGTGATTGGTTTGGTGAAGCAACAGGAAACTGTGATCAAAGTCGTAACCGATCGCGCGATTGAAACCAGGAGTTGTGCCTATAGTTGTGTGACTCGGATTGAGTTGCTAGGGTTTCCAGGCATTACATTGTCAGAAATCGACGGCATTGAGCGCATGTTAGCCCAAATGCAGTATGCTGCCTTGACCAGAGAAATTGAAGATGAAGCGATCGTCCTACGACGCAACTACCGCCTAAAAACGCCAGATGCTATTATTGCTGCCACTGCCAAGTGCTTAATGCTGGAACTGTTAACTTTAGATCAGCAATTGGCAAACCGGATGCAAGAGATTGACGTTGCCCCTGAGTGAGAAACAATCCGATCAAACATTGAAACGAAATCAAACTTTTGCAACGTAGTCAACACTGCCGTTTGACTAGAGAAAAGATATGTTGACGCAAGTAATCCTGATGTTAGTAATAATCGATCGCTGATACCGCCTTGCTTGTGTAAGCGTTGTATGCTCAGTAGTTGGTTCATTCACCCGTCCTCCTCAGAGGCTGTGTTAGCTCGATCGTCACCGATACGTCAATCCTGAATATTGAGTTTTCCTTCCTGCTGTAACCTATTGAAAGCTTCATGTAGCTTAGGTGAAAACTCACGGAAATCAATTCCTCGATAATTTATCTCTTCAATCAAGTGCGTTTGTTTCTCCATTAGCTCAAAAACTGTTTCTTGTGAGGGTTCTTTGTGTGCTCCCCTGATGAACGCAGGAAGTGTCTCAAACCAAAGCCGCTGACTATATTCAAGTAGCTGCTCTTTGCTAAAATGCCTCAGATATGGCACTTGCGAATATTGTCTTCTCCACATGTTACTTCGACTTATTTCAGGAGAATCAATTTCTTTTCTATTTGAAAACCAAGTATTTTTGAGATTCAAGCCACCTTCAATGAACGGAATATTATTAAATGAAGCCCATTTTCTCTGAAGCCATTTGACATAATCATTTGCTTCTTGATAGCTAGATGCATAATCATTTACAAACACAATGCTTGGTAAAAACTCTTTCCCTAGTTCCGTTTTCAGGATATGAATTTCACTAACAATCCAAACGACGGATATATGAGGATATCTAGCATCTCCTGATGATGACTTCTTATTAAGCAATTGGTGAATTTTACGAACTATTAGATCAGGTGACAAAATTTCAACAAAGTCATTGAGGATGATTAGAATACCCTGAGAGTCACTAATTCCAAAAACCTTCTTCGTTTCCCTGATTTGTCTATTGGCTTTCTCTACATTGTCTTCAAGTGCAGATGTTATTGCATCAAACATCTTCTTATTGATACTCTCTCCATCAGGTAGCTGCTGCAATATTTTGTCAGAACTCCATTGCCCAAAGAAAACTGGATATTCTGGTCTATCTTTGTGCTCTTCTAAGATCGCTTGAGCTTTAGGCTCCATATCCTTCTTAATAGACTTCATTTCTCCAATAAATTGTCTTTCAAAAAAGAAGAAATCAGGTTTCTTGGATTGTTGTTGCTCTTGGCTCAAATGTAGCTCGTCAACAATCTCCGCACTTTGCAGATTTCGCACAAATTCTGTAAATTTTTCTTCAAGTGTCATAGTTTGTATCTCCACACCATATTCTTCCAACATATAAATTGTAAGCAAGACTGTTTTTTACTGCCTTTGAAGCCTTCTTAATCGGTTCGCTCAGTGTTGTTAAGCGACTATTCATCTGGGTACAGAGCAAGCTAACAACATAATGAGCAGGTTGAGTCTGCCTATCTAATTCATCTGTCTACAGTGCATGAGCAATCTACTTACCGTCTATCTACTCAATCGCCCCAAATACCAGCAGATATCTGCACATTTTTGATTTCCCGATCGCTCTCACTCATCCCTTCAATCCAACTCATCTAAGTTGTGCTTTTCAATAATTTCCTGCTGCTGAGATTGTTGCAGCCACAACTCTAAAGCTTCAGCCACCACAGCACTGATCGATTCTTCCCGAATCGTGGCAATCGTCTTGACCAACTTATCCAAGTCAGAATCCAGGTAGATTCTCAATTCTGGTCTTTTCTTAGGACTCACTCGTCGATGTAGCCGCAAAAGTACAAGTAAGATCTTCTCATCCACTCTTGCGTATCTGCGAATATGCGGATAGTATCAACTAAACCTGATTGAGGTATTACCCATGATCACCCTCACCGATGATGAAGTTGCCCAAATCCGATCGCTCCTCACTGCCCTCCGCGCCATCAAAGTCCGAGACATCGACAAAGCCCTGGTGATTCTGTCCAAACAAAAACAGCAGTAAACCCTCAACTAATTAAAACTCTTGTGGGGTAGGCATCTTGCCTGCCCAGTCCCTCAAACCTTCCCCTGCAAACCATTCACCTTCAACTAGGACTCCACCCATGATTACCCTCACCGACGAACAGGCAAGAACCCTGCATCACCTCCTCACCCGCATCCTGCTCAACGAAACCTACCGCATCTCAGATCTCGAAGATGCCCTCGTCTGGACTTCCCCTGAAAACCGCCAGATCCTCTGTCCCTTTGATTCCGTCTGGTCAAGAAATTTGGCGCAGGAGATTGTCCGAGAACTGCGGAACCAGCCCTAGTGAGGGGCGATTAATGAGCAGTAGCAACTGTAACCCATGTACCCGCGACAGCATAATAGATAGAAGGTGACAAATCGATCGAGGTCTGGAGCGATGGTTGTCAACAAACCCAGCGTTCGCTATGACGAGGATTTTAACGGTTGGATCGAAGAGACGATCGCACTGTTGAAAGCGAAGCGTTTTGAGGAGGTTGATGTTGACAACTTAATTGATGAGTTGGAAAGCATGAGCAAGCGAGATAAACGCGAAATTTTGAGCAGGCTCAAGGTGCTTTTGCTGCATCTATTGAAATGGAAGTATCAACCTTCTCATCGGAGCGCATCCTGGGAAATTACAATCCGCAATTATCGAGAAGAAATTGCCCAAATTTTGCAGGACAGCCCCAGTTTAAAGAGCTATCCATCTGAAGTGCTGGTGCAGGCGTATGATTCAGCGCGGAAGAATGCCGCCAGCGAAACGGGGCTGGCGATCGCCTCGATTCCAGAACAATGTCCCTTTGCGATTGCTGACATTCTCAGTGAGTCGTTTTTGCCCAATCCTGCTGCTATCAATGGAATGTGAATGAGGGGAATGCGTGATGTCACCGACCAAAGCCAAACGATGGACAGTATCTGAAGACATGCAGCATGATCAAGTGATTGAGGGTAAGCTCAGAATCACTAATTTTTTCGTTACATGAGGTTGAAATCATGAGTTTAGTCATTCCCGATGAGTTTCTGCAAACAGCACATATTACTGAAGCCGATCTCAAGCTCGAAATTGCCATTCTGCTATTTCAGCAGGAAAAGATTACTTTGGGCACCGCCAGCCAGTTTGCAGAGATGAACCAACTGGAGTTTCAACGCATATTAGGTAGCCGTAAAATCCCCATTCATTACGGCGTTGAAGACTTCCGGCAAGACCTCAGAACCCTGGAGGCAAATGGTTTAGCTCAGGTGCAAACACAACCCACTCAGGCAGCAATTCTCCAGCGAATTGAGCAACGCAGAACCTTCTCCCCATCCCAACACGACCTACCTGACACTCTCACCTTGCTTCAGGACGATCGCGCCCGATGACAGATTCCCTCAAATGTGTAGTCGATGCCAGCGTTGGTATCAAGAAATTTATCATTGAACCACTGACCCCAAAAGTGGATCAGCTTTTTGCTCATCTCAATGATCCCAACACCGAACTTTACGTACCCGATTTGTTTTACATCGAATGTACCAACATTATTTGGAAGTACATTCGCGCGGGATTGTATAACAGTGCAGAAGCCCAAGCAAACTTAGCCGATCTCAAATTGCTCCGCATCGCCTCAACGCCAACCGTTGATCTGATACTGGAAGCACTTCCCCTCAGCGTAACTCACGGGATCTCCGCCTACGACGCTTGTTATGTTGCCCTTTCACAGCAGAATAACGTTCCTCTGCTTACTCAAGATCAACGATTAATCAATACTCTAAAAAATACGGGTTTTGATGTTCAGCTATTTTCAGATTTTATGATTCCATCCATTCCATCAGGTTTTGATCAGTCCTTCTCATGAGCATGAAACCCGGAAGCAAGTACTATCCACTCTTTGAACACTTGCAGCACTGCAATCAAGAGGCAGTAACGCTGACCTTCACTGAAATCGAAGCCTTGATGGGTTGCTCACTTCCTGACTCAGCACGGAAAAAGAAAAACTGGTGGAGCAATCGGGATAGCCCAAGTGCGCTGCAAGCGATCGCCTGGATCAGTGCAGGGCTACCAAGTTGAGTCTGTAGATTTGACTCTACAAACCGTTAACTTTGAGACTTTTCAGGCAACTTATCACATTCAGCGTCAGGACGGTGAAATCATCTGGAATGCTGACGCGATTGAGGCACTCAGAATTTCAAAAGGTCTTAACCAGGAGCAGTTTGCTCGTGAGCTAGGCATTCGTCGAGAAACCGTGAGCAAATGGGAAAACAGCAAATACGAACGATTGCTCCAAATGCAAGCTCCTCAACATAATTGCCAAAGTAGCGAAAGCTTTCAAGTACTTCTCCAGCGACAATTTGAGTCGGTATAACAACTTCCAAACAGATCTAGTCTGGCTAATCTGTCTGTACGATGGGTAAGCAATCTACCTTGTGTTCATTGATCCGATCGCCCCAGATAACCAGCAGGGACTATATTTCTGATTTCCCGATCCTCCTCACTCTACTCTTGAAACCCTTATGGAGCGGGCATCTTGCCTGCCCCATTTGCTAGTTGAAACGACAATCAACGCATCAAAGAACCGATCGATCGGTGAGAATTTCGTATCCAGTTTCTGTCACCAACACCGTATGTTCAAACTGAGCGGATAAAGAGCGATCGACTGTCACCACTGTCCAGCGATCGGATAGGGTGCGCGTATGTTTTGAACCCGCATTGAGAATGGGTTCGATCGCCAAAGTCATGCCTGCTTTAAGCTTTACATTTGGCAATTCATGGGTGCGAATATTGAAAACTGAAGGTTCTTCGTGAAGATTGCGACCCACCCCATGGCCAGTGTAATCTTCCACAATTTTGAAGCCATTTGCCTCTGCATGGTCTTGAATGGCTCCCGCAATGTCCATCAAATAATTGCCTGCCTTGACTTGCTCAATGCCCTTATACAGCGTTTCTTCCGCAATCTGAATCAGCTTCGCCGCCTCTGGTTTGACTTCACCAACAGCGATCGTAATGCAAGAATCACCATGAAATCCCTGAAAGTATGCCCCGGTGTCCACCTTCAGCACATCACCTCGTCGAATGACTTTCTTGGCGGTTGGAATGCCATGCACGACTTCATCATTAATGCAGGAGCAAATGGAAGCGGGAAACCCGTAATAACCCTTAAAGCTTGGCGTAGCACCCATTTCACGAATCCGGCTCTCAGCATAGGCATCTAAATCTGCGGTCGTCAGACCTGGTTCCACCCGTTCCGCAATTTCCTTCAGCACCGTTGCCACAATCCTGCTTGCCTGTCGCATCGTTGCAATTTCTTCGGAAGATTTCAGCTCTATACCTCGTCGTCTGCGTCGCGATCGAGGAGATGCATCAGTTTTAGGAAGCAAGTTTGTCAGGATATTCATAGATCGTGTGTAAATCGGCGTGAGGAATTAAACCAGACTTTTACTGTAACTTAATCTTAATTGTTGCGATGATCAGTGAACTAGGAAATGTCGATCGAGCCTCGCATTCCTGCTTCTGCATGTCCAGGAATCGAACAATGCAGCTCATAGGTTCCCGGTTTGAGCGGAATCAGCACCCATTCTGCCTCTGCTCCCGGTTTTAGCTCCAACTCGTGGATGGCCCCTTTCACCTCAACATTACCAGCCTCAACCTTCTGCGTCCAAACAACATCTGCAAAGTCTTTTGCCGTAAAATAATGCTTTTGGTTGCTGGGGTTGTCCAAAATTAGTTTGTATCGTTTCCCGGCATCAAACGTGAGCAAACTGGGTTCAAAGGCTAGCTCATTGGCAGCATTGCCCAAATGTATCCGCATCTCCACCACCTCTTGCTGGCTGGGAGCCGTTGCAGCATGGGCGATCGAACTCACTCCACCAGACCACCACAGCATCAGGCAAACAGCAAATCCAAAAGCAATTTTCAATCTGTGCAGCATCCGAAATCCTCCTTGAAAAACTGGTAACGATGGTATTTTGCTTGGTAAATGGAAGTTCAAAATTTAATCCAGTGATTGTACAATCCAACCTGCCGATTCGTTGACTAAACCGGCACAATGCCCACAAGACAATTACCCCATTGTGTTCTTGACTGCCCTCAATCGGTTTTAGCTCTTAACCTAAGATTGGTCTCAAGGCAACTGCATCACTTCTCATTACTCAATTATTTCTTAAATTCTCCAATCAGACAGATGTGTTTCAGTTGTTTCAATCCTATGCTGAAGGTCTATCTTTCTTGAATTCCAACATTATCCTGTTCAACCAAAAATTCAAATATGAGTAGAAAGCTTCTCCTCTGGCTCACCTGGGGACTTTTCGTAATCTATGCTTTTGGTTTTGCGCCACCCAATCAGCCAGATACCTTTGCTCTCATCCAAAACCTGTCCACTGGCAACTTTGCAGGGATTAATCCGCTCATCATTGCCCTCTTCAACATCATGGGCGTGATTCCGTTGTTGTATAGTTGCTTTCTTTATAGCGACGGTCAGATGCAGAAAATTCCAGCCTGGTTTTTTGCGATCGGTTCCTTTGGGGTGGGGGCGTTTGCGCTGTTGCCCTACTTAGCATTGCGGCAGCCAAACCCGTTATTTGCTGGTGAGAAAAACGGGTGGTTAAAGCTATGGGATTCGCGCCTGACAGGAGGACTGATCGCAATTGGGGCGATCGCGCTGTTGACCTACGGCATCACGCAAGGAGACTGGGCCGATTTCGTGCAGCAATGGCAAACGAGCCGCTTTGTTCACGTCATGAGTTTGGACTTTTGCCTGCTCTGTCTGCTGTTTCCCTTTCTGCTCGCCGACGACATGACCCGTCGAGGTTTAACCGATCGCCGCATTTTTTGGGCTGTTACGCTTGTGCCGTTGCTGGGTGCTCTGGCCTACGTCGTTTTGCGTCCACCCTTAAGTCCAGAAAAGGCAACCCCAGGCGAACCCATCATGCAGAGTTAAGCATCCCCACTCCCCACTCCCCATTCCCTACTCCCTATATTCCCCAATCAACACGGGCAAATCCACCTGTAACGTTGTCCATCCATCCGCACTGGTAGCAGTAATGTTGCCCTGCAAGGTTTCAACCAACTTTTTGACTAAGGCCAACCCCAAACCAGTGCCGCCTTGCTGCCAGGGGTCGGCCTTCGGAATGCGGTAGAACTTTTCAAACATGCGAGGAATTTCTGTCGGTGAAACGTTTGCTTGGTTTTTAACGGCAAAAGTGGTAGTGGAAACTGCATTTGTGGCTGAGGCAGAGCGATGCGTCACCTGTAGGGCGATCGTTCCCTGCGGGGGAGTGTACTTACATGCATTATTTAGCAGTTCTGCCAGAATGCGCTCTAGCGTCTTGCGATCGGACATTAAGATGGGAAGTTCATCGGACAATTCAACGGTCAATCTCTGTTGTCGCGTATGCGCCCGTGAAGCAAAAGGCGAAATCACGCTGGGCAACCATGTCTTTAGATCAAGCGGTTCGATCGCAACGGTATAAGAATCGTTTTCTAGCTTCTGTAAATCCAGTAAATCATTAATCAATTCAATTTCCCGACCGCATTCTGCTTCCAGAATTGCCATGTAGCGTTCCCGCTTTTCTAAACTTGGGGCAGCCCGTAGCATATGAATCGCCATTTTAATGTTTGATAGCGGCGTTCGCAATTCATGGGATACGGTACTCAGAAAGTCATCTTTCAATTGATTAAGGCGTTCTAATTCTTTAACTTGGGCTTGCGATTTTTCATAGAGCCTCGCTTGACGAATGGCGATCGCGCATTGGTTTGCAACTTGTTCTACTAGACGAATATCTTGCTGGTTAAAAGCATATTCTTTATGGTGAATTAGCCATAGATCGCCAATGACACCCTGATCATCTCGAATGGGACAAGCCAGCATGGAAACCAGCCCCCGCTCTGGGTTTGGCACAAGCGAACAAAACTGGAAATATTGCCCGCCTAAAAGCTGGCTATACAGTTCAGGAACCGCTGAAAACTTTGCAATCCGCCCTTGGTAAGGTGAAATAGAGGTGGTGTATTCATAGCAGGTGGTGGAGGTTCGCTGCTCTAAGTCATACATGGATGCATTGCAACCACTAATCTTGAGAACAAGGACTAGCTCCCGCACGGCTGCCTGAAGAATTTGATCTTCATCTAAGCTATCCCGCACTCGATCGGTGATTCGCTTTAAAGTTGCTTCAAATTCAAAGGCGATTTGCAACTCTGCTGTCCGCGCGGCCACCTGATTTTCCAATTCATCATTTAGGTGCTGAATTTGCTGGTGTAATTTTGACTGCTGAATGGCAATGGCTAACTGGGCAGACTGTCCTTTGGTTGTATGTAGGGCGTGTTCCAAACGTTTAACAGAGGTTGTTTCCAAAATAAAAAGGCTGACAATCGGCGTATGAGCAACTGGAAAACAAGCGATCGTCCAATAGCGGCGCGCTTCCGACGGCAAAGACCATTCGCTTTCAACTTCCAAATCTACGATCGGTTGTCCAGTTTCCCAAACCTGCTGGCAGGCTTTTTCTAAAGCATCCGCAAGATCGGGTAAAACATCCCGTAACAGTTTTCCCTGGTGTTCCTCCAACGGTAGCCCACTGAACTCCGCCAGAACTGCATTAACCTGAACGCAGCGCAATTGCTGATTCACCAAAAGGATTCCTACCAAAACGCTGGAGCCAGCCGCAAAACAAGCATCTGCAATCTGCTGCCAGCAATTATCCAATTCTGGCTGTCTGGTGTTCAAAAGCTTCTTGTGGTTCACCAGCCCAAGACGTTCAGATTCATCTTGATTGGATGGGTTCATGCGGTATCTAGCTAGCCTAACAGGAGTGTTGTGTAAGCCCCCTTTGGAGAGATTCCTCCTGAGGAGTCCCTTTTAGTTTAGCGGCCAACTGTCGATCGCTCCACTGCAAATCGTTCTCCAGGTTGCGGAGCAAGAACTTGAGTGGTTTTCTGCTTTTGTGTCAATACTGTACGAAACTCATCAACACTTCCCTTGGCATCTAGCAGGGTGGTCAGCAGTCCTTCAAACTCCACCTCACCGCCTGCCGCCGTTGGCACAATGAACCGGGGTTGTAACCACTCCACCGCCTGCAAAGCTGACCCACCATTAATGATGGCTCCCACCACTGGCAACTTCACCTCCAAAATCGGCGTAATCACCACATCCACCGGAGCCGCTTGCTTAATCTCCTCTGAATGATGCCCATGCGGTTCATAGTAAAGCTTTATCGTTTCCACCTGATCAATCAGCAAATAACCGTTTTCTGTGAGCAAGGGGCCAAGGGGTGTTCCTGGTACAGCTTGAATGGTGAGGCGATCGGCGATGGTATGAGACGCACCATGCGGTAAAGATGTAACGTTTGTGTAACCTAAGCCCTCCACAACCTTTACTGCATTGGGAGAAGCCACAACCGGAATAGTGCGATCGAGCTGTTTTAAAGTTTCAGGATGGGCATGGTCTTCCAACCCTTGGGACAGCAAAATTAAATCAATATTTTCCGGAATGGAACGCGACTCAGAATGCACCCCCTTAAACAACCAGGGCATATTGCCAAACACCAATGGCCCCACCAGCCAAGGATCAAGCAAAATGCGCTGTCCAGCCATTTCAATTAGCCAAGAGTTGTTGTCTAACCAAGTCAAATACATTCCAAGCCCTGGAACTCATTATCACAATCTTAACAAAGTGTTACAGAAGAAAGACTGGACTGGCTAGAAAAGGCAATCTTAAGAAATTGCCAAACTGTCAACCTACAGCACCACCAATTTTCTGGGTCAGCCGTATCATAAAGCATTGATAATATGGCACGGGTTACGTCGGAGGTATATGGCAAATTCTTCTAACTCTGGATTGAGTAGCCTGATTGGGCGTGGATTCTTTGGGCTACTGTCGATCGCTCTCACTGCCACCGTATCAGTCATTGTGCAGCGATCGTTTGACACCATGACCCGCACACCGCCAACACCTCAGGAGGCTCCCAGCCAGCCGATCGCTCCCAATTCTGCTGCCCAACCCAACCGCAGCCCAGAAGAAGCACCACCCACCATCACCTTTGATCCACCCGCTGAGGTTTTACCGTCAGATGCTTTGCCTTTAGAGCCTTTGCCCTCTGAACGTTCTACGGCGATCGAATTAGATACTGATGCACCAGAGCCACCCTCACCGGAAGCAGATCCCAATGCAGAAGCGGAGGACTCCCAAAGCCGCGTGATGCAGAAGTTTTGGGAAAAACTATTGAATCATTAAGTAACACCCTTACACCGATGGAGAATGAACAGCGTCAGATCTTAGAGGCTCAAAATATCCGCTTTGTGCGAGTTTTGTGGTGCGACAATGCAAACCTCATTCGAGGTAAGGCGTTTCATACAGGGTTTCTGGAGGAACATCAGACCTATGGTGTCGGCATTTCCCAGGCGCAGCAGGCGATTCCGGTGATGTATGATGCCGTCGTCCCGGAGAGTGGACTGTCTCCCGTTGGGGAAGTGTGGCTAGCTCCTGACTGGTCTACGCTCAATGCTTTGCCCTATGCCCCCGGTCATGCTCGCGTCATGGGAGATATGCTCAGTAACGGGCAACCCTGGGCACTGTGTCCTCGTGGCTTTTTGAAGCGGATGATTGCTGAGGCGAAGGCGGCTGGGCTAGAGGTGATGGCGGCCTTTGAAAATGAATTTTACTTACTGAAAATGAATGCGGCAGGGTTGGTTCCAGCCGATCGCACCGTCTTTGCATCAACCATTGGCATGGATCTCAATCAAGCTGTGATTGATGACATTGCCGCAGCCCTCCTTGCCCAACACATTCCCGTTGAGCGGTATTATCCCGAATCTGGGGCGGGTCAGCATGAAATTGCCATTCGCTACACTCAAGCTCTGCAAGCGGCAGATTGGCAAATTGCCTTTCGGGAAACGGTGCGCGGTGTGGCTCTACAGCATCATCTTCACGCCTCATTTCTGCCTAAACTGTTTGAGGAGATGGCAGGAAGCGGTTGCCACCTTCACCTCAGCCTCTGGAAAGATGGACAAAACATTTTGCCAGACTTCACCCAACCCGGAACCCTTTCCTCCATCACCCAATCCTTTGTTGCCGGTATTTTGTGGCATCTGCCTGCTCTCATGGCAATCACAACCCCTAGCGTCAACTCCTATCGACGATTGAAGCCTCACTTTTGGAGTGGGGCATTTCGCTGTTGGGGTATGGACAACCGGGAAGCCGCCAT
Organism: filamentous cyanobacterium CCP2; assembly: GCA_003003615.1. GTDB lineage: Bacteria > Cyanobacteriota > Cyanobacteriia > Elainellales > Elainellaceae > Egbenema. The sequence continues at coordinate 12,948 of PVWD01000042.1, forward strand.
CCGCGTTCCGAGCAACCCACACCCCCCCAGCCCAACTCACATTGAACTGAAGACCGTGGATGCTTCCGCGAATCCTTATCTGGCTTTAGGAATCGTTATTGCGGCTGGGCTGAATGGCATTCGACAAGAACTGACCTTACCAGAACCTGTCGCGATCGATCCAGGATATCTGCCAGAAGGAGAACGTCTCCAAACAGGAATCGATCGCTTACCTGAAAACTTAGGCGAGGCGATCGATCATTTTGCTCAAGATCGAACGTTGTTGGATGCAATGGGAACAGGTTTAGCAACCGCTTTTCTGGCTGTTCGCAGAGCAGAATGGAATCACCTGAAGGATTTTACGCTGGAAGAAGAAGCCAGGTTGTTATTCGATCGGTATTGATAGTGGAAGATTGGGGGCATTGGCTTTAACAATTCGATTCAGCAAACTCACTTGATTCATCTTCCTGGGTTTCACTGATTAACTCCGTGAGAGCCGATCGCAGTTCATCTGTTAACGCTATTGCATTCCGTTTTGAATTCCCTTGCGCGTACTTTGCCACGTCGATCGGCTGTCCGATTGTGATGTGTACACGGCATCCCCAAGTTGGTAAGGGCTGGCTATAGTCTAGGTTAATTGGAACAATTTTCACTCCTGAGCCAGATTGACTCGATTCTGCTTGAATGGCTAACCGAGCTAAACCAGGCTTCAATGGGTGCAACTCTTTATCCCGAAAAATGCCGCCTTCCGGAAAAATCACCATCATTTCTCGGTTCTGCAACACTTCCACCCCATGACGCAAGCTACCAATTCCGGGGTTGCGCGGATTAACTGGGAAGCCACCCAAACGGCGGATTAACCAACCCTGAAACCCTTTCACCTCATCGGATGTCACCATAAAGTGAATATCTCGCCCGGTGGCAAACCGACCTGCGGCATAGGGCACCAGCAGCGCATCCCAGCGCGATCGATGGGTTGGAGCCAAAATAACGGGGCCTTCCCTAGGGATATTTTCTTGCCCTGTCACCTTGATCCGAAAGTAGGCAGGCAAGACAAACCAGCAGCCGAGGGTATAGACAAGTGGCGTTAACCAGGAGGAAAACCGAGATTGAACGGCAAGCGCAGAATTAGGAGCAGCCACAGCAGGTTGTGTGAAGTTGTGGAGTCGGAGCAGAACCATAAAAATTAAAAATTTGTGCGATCGGAGGTTGCCAAAGTGTTCCCATACCTATACCTTAATGTCTCCAAACTAACCTCTCCTCTATCAGAGGGACAGTTCTGTTGCTGTCTATACTAAAGGCAATGAAGTAGGAAATGGGGAATCATGTCTCGCCCGATTTATCTTGATTGCCACGCAACAACTCCTGTGGATGAACGAGTCCTGCGGACAATGCTGCCCTATTTCACAGAACAGTTTGGCAATCCGGCAAGTGTCACACACCTCTATGGCTGGGAAGCGGAAGCTGCTGTAAAACGGGCGCGGGAAGGGTTGGCAGAGGCGATCGGGGCAGTTCCTGAAGAAATCGTCTTTACGAGCGGGGCCACGGAAGCAAATAATTTGGCCATTAAGGGGGCCGCAGAGGCGTATCTGTCCAAAGGGCGACACATTATTACGGTGGAAACGGAACATAATGCGGTGCTTGATCCCTGTCGCTATCTGCAATCCTTGGGTTTTGAGATAACAATTTTGCCGGTTCAGGCGGATGGTTTACTTGATCTAGATCAGTTGGAAAAGGCAATCCGTCTGGATACGGTGCTGGTGTCAGTGATGGCGGCAAATAATGAAATTGGCGTATTGCAGCCCTTGGCGGCGATCGGGGCACTGTGCCACCGTTCCAATGTTTTATTTCACACCGATGCAGCCCAGGCGATCGGCAAAATTCCGCTGAATGTCCAGACGATGCAGATTGATTTAATGTCCCTAACAGCCCACAAGATTTATGGGCCTAAAGGCATTGGGGCACTTTACGTTCGGCGGCGCAATCCGAGGGTGCAGTTAGCGGCTCAACTGCATGGCGGTGGACATGAGCGAGGCAGGCGATCGGGGACGCTGTATCCACCTCAAATTGTTGGTTTTGCGGAAGCGGTGAGGCTGGGAGTTAGGGAGATGGAAGCGGAGTCTAAACGAATTCGACAATTGCGCGATCGGCTTTGGCAAAAGCTCCAAACCCTTGAGGGGATTCATTTAAATGGTCATCCCACCCAACGGCTACCGGGTAACTTAAATCTCAGCATAGAGGGAGTAGACGGGCAAGCTCTCCTGTTGGGGCTTCAACCCTTTGTTGCGGTGTCCTCCGGTTCTGCCTGCACTTCTGCCAACATTGAACCCTCCCACGTTCTGCAAGCTCTGGGACGATCACCTGACCTCGCCTATGCCTCCATTCGCTTTGGCATTGGACGATGGAATACGCCAGATGAAATGGATTGGGTGGCGGAGAGAGTAATCGAAACCGTGCGATCGTTAAGGTCTACAACGGCAGGAAGTTCCTTTAATTTTTCTGGGATTGAATCCCTCTAAACCGCTCTTTGGCCGACTGAAATGCCTCTTTCATCACCATTTGAATCTTCTCTGGATCTGGCTTCTTGCCCCCCATCAAATCGCCAAAATAGACGCAGGCTCCTTCCCCCAAGGCCCAGGTGTATGCTGCTGCCCAGGATGCTGCAATCACACTGCCAAACCCAGGCAAAAACTTAATGAGTTCCCGCCCGATCGCCTGAGCCAAAAAACCGCCAGCAATGGCACTAACCACTCCGCCTGCCTGGGAGGGAGAAAGCGTTTGACCATACAAATTGCCCAATACCCCAATCATGGAAACTTGGAGCGTCGTCAGGACGGGCATCGTGGCAAAGGGCAAAGGAACCGCTGCGATCGTTGCTGCCATGATGGAAAAAGCTAGCATGTACCGTCTTCCCACATCCCGGTAAAGGTTGCCTAACCGTTGACCGACCCCTTCATCCAAAAGTTGGTAAATGGTGCGGGCCTCTGCTTCAGGGAGCAAATCCGCTAGGGTGTCTCGGAAGGCTTCCAGACCGTAGAACACTGGATCGTAGCCATCTTCTTCCAGGGTAAAGTCGATCAACACACTGCGATCGTATAGCCCAGAAAAGGCAGACTGAATGGCCCCATAGGCTCGCTGCACTTCGGCAAAGTCCGGTGGATAGGTGGGATGCTCGGTGGTGTTGGTAGGGTATAACTCATGCAGGCTGGTGACTGCCAATAGACAGGGAACACCGGGATGCTGTTTCCGCAACTGTTGGGCGATTTGCCGGAGGGTGTCTGTGGCAAAGTCAGTAATTTTAATGGTGAGAATCAGGACTCTAGCGCGATCGGTTTTTGCCTTTAAATCATCACTGAGTTCTTGAATAATTGCCTGAGTTTCCTGGCTCACATCCCCCAAGCCCACTGTATCGGTGAAGATCAGCAGTGGCAAATCGCTGGAGGGATAAGCATACCGTTCGGTGTTCTGCGTATGGGGACGGAACCCCTGCCCCACAATCTCGGCAGAAACTCCGGTGAGTCCTCGGACGATCGAACTTTTTCCGGCTTGGGGCTTGCCAATGAGTAGGGCTTCGGTGGTGGGCAGTTCGGCCCGCACGGTTGCCAAAATTTCGGCAATTTGGTCTTCATCAACGTTGAACCATTGGACAACGGTTTGAGCCACCTGCTCTACAGGCAAAAGCGTTACCAACTGGGAAGTGGCACGATTCCAAAGGTCAGCGATCGGATTTTTTGACCTCTTGTCTTTGGGGGAGATCGATCGGGTGCCCTGGGTTTTATCTGGCTGCGGATTTTCTGGCTGCGGATTTTCTGGCTGTGAATTAACCGAATCATCCGCATTAGGAGGTTCCATCATTTGACCAAAGCGGCATTGCATCACTGCGAACAAGTTTAAGCCTGCTCTTGAAGTCAGACCAGACTGCTTGCCTCAATATTAGCGTGATTGGCGTGTCTGATTTTTTGCACAAAAAACCTGAAGCGAAAACGATCGATCGCTTTTGAACTGAGTCGTTTTTAATAGTTAGCTCTTTACCTGTAGCAGCGCAATTTTGCTTGTCATGATTCATACCGTATTGCAATGACCATTCTTCAATAACTTGGGCAAAGCTAAACCGTTTCTAATTTCAGGAGAATCGTCGTAGGTAATGAGCCATTAGCTGCTTACATCCAGAATCATTTACCTAATATTCCAGAAATAGCGTCTCCAAAGTTTCTGCTGGTAATTCTGCTTCCTTCGATCGCCCCTTTGGTTTCCGCTCACCTGAACTCCTCTGAGGCTCGTCCTCCCGTAGCTGATGTGCTGCTTTTTCCAAGGTGCTAACCTGCGTTTCCAAAACAGCAAGGCGATCGACAATTTGCTGTCGGCGTTGCTCCATGCCCTGCAACTCTTGCTGAAGCCGTTTTTTCTCAATCACCAGTTTGTAAATGTCTAGAAATGCGGCTGCTTCAGACTGTTGCCGAGGCATCGTGCTGATTTTAGGACGAATTTGACCGTTAGCTGACCGACGATACATAGAATTGACCGCTAAAGTTTCGCCCTAGTATTCCCACAGCCAACCCTCCCCACCGACAAATCGTTAAAATTGCAAATCCTGAAAATTGCAAATTGTTAGCATTTCTTCGGTTAAAAATTTGTAACATCGTGTCATCAGCTACAGTTATTGAAATTCCGATCGCAGAACAATAAGGGCTTATGGGCAAAGAGCCGAATTCCACTGGTTTTGTCTTCACTGAACGTTATGAAGCCCCGAATTATCGTCTGCGGTTTGGGTCGTACTGGATTCAAGGTTTACAGCTTACTCAAGCAACAAGGCGCAACCGTTGTTGGCATTAACGATCGCTCCCTGCCTTACCTTGAAGCGGATATTGCAGCGAATCACATATTGATTGGCGATATGTGCGCCGCTCCCACCCTTATTGCCGCCGGAATTCAGGAGGCTCATACGCTCGTGTTGGCCAGCAGTGATGATCATAGTAATTTGGCTGCCCTAACCCAAGCGCGGGTACTCAATCCGCACATTCGGATTATTAATCGCCTGTTTAATGAGAGTTTGGGCGATCGGCTTGACCACATTTTGCCTGATCATTTTTCCATGAGTGTGGCATCTCTGTCGGCTCCGGTATTTGCGTTCGCGGCTTTGGGCAACCGGGCGATCGGGCAATTGCGTTTGTTTAATCAACTCTGGCCGATTCGGGAAGAATACATTGATGAAAACCATCCCTGGCGAGGCAGACGGCTCAGCGACCTATGGGATGAAAAGTCTCGAATGCTGATTTACTACCTGCCAGCCCACAAGCAAATGGACTTGGTTACAGCAGTGGTATCTGGGCGACACTTGCAGTTAGGCGATCGGCTGATTATTGCCACCCAGCCCCGCATCCAGGCCGTACAGCGCACCTTCAGGCAACAAATGATTAGTATCCTGACGGGCTTTCGCTATTTCCAGCAGCACATCCGCCCCACAGTTTTGGTCACGCTCTTCCTCCTGCTCACCATTTTTGTTGCCACCTTCACCTACACAATGGTCAATGTCCACATTTCGGCGGTAGATGCCCTCTATTTCTCGGTAGGCATGATTACAGGGGCAGGTGGGGCCGAAGAAGTGGCAGAACTTTCTCCCGATAACATCAAGGTTTTCACGGTGCTGATGATGTTAGTGGGGGCAGCCGTGATTGGTTTGTTTTATGCCCTGCTCAACGATTTGGTGCTGGGAACCCGCTTTCAAGATTTTTGGAATAAGGCTCGTGTGCCTCACCGCAACCATTACATTATCTGTGGACTGGGGGCTGTGGGGGTGCAAATTCTCCAGCAGCTTCATGCAAATGGCTGTGAAGTGGTGGTGATTGAACGTGACCCGAATAACCGTTTTCTGCATACCGCCCGATCGCTCAAAGTCCCTGTGATTCAGGGAGATGCCAATATTGCGGCAACGTTGCAATCAGCCCATTTATCAGGAGCGATCGCCGTATTAGCCGTCACCAGTGATGATGTCGCCAATATCGACATTGCCCTCACCGTCAAAGGCATTGCCCCCAGAGTCAGCGTGATCGTGCGAAACCAAAACCCTCAGTTTGCAGGGCTTTCCCAAAAAGTGTTTGATTTTGATGCTGTCTTGAGTCCTGTGGAGTTGGCGGCTCCTTCATTTGCGGCGGCGGCGTTGGGGGGAAGAGTGTTGGGCAATGGCTTAACGGCAGATATCCTTTGGGTGGCATTGTCTACCCTCATTACGCCCGCTCATCCCTTCTGCGGTCGGCGGGTCAAAGAGGTGGCAATGGATTCTGATTTTGTGCCGCTTTACCTGGAAACCAAACGTCAGACGTCCCACGGCTGGAACCTCTTAGACATCGAGCTAAATCCGGGGGATGTGCTTTACCTCACCATCCCTGCCACCCACCTAGAGCAATTATGGCGCACCCATTCCACAGCGATTTCTTTACACCTAAATTGAAGGTGATCCGGATGCATAGGGTTTTCCCTAACCCAACAGACAAGCGATCGGAAACAGGAGATATTCCAGGTAAAACAGCTTCCAAATAAACTGGTAAAACTGGGCGATCGAGCTTTTGTTGTTCAAATTTACCCGCAGGCTCAGACCCCACAGCACGATTAAAGCCAACAGGTGAGTGATCACTAAAAACGGCGCATTCACTCCCGGAATGGCAGCACTTGCCAAAACCATGCCGACGTAGCATCCGGTTAACACCCAGCGCGCCAGGTTAAACACCGACCTTTGCCCCAACTGCAAGGTAAAGGTGGAAATTTGGTATTGTCGATCGCCTTCTAAATCGGGAATGTCTTTAAAGATGGCAATGGCAAATGTAAACACCACAATGAAGACCGTCAACGCCCACACGCTCAACGGAATTCCGTACTCTGCTCCCGCTGCTCCATTCGTCATTTGCCAACGAAAATGCAAAAATAAACCCAAGTTAACGATCGCCCCCCGCACCGAGAAAATACATAGCGAAGCCCAGACGGGAAACCGCTTCAGGCGAATCGGCGGCAACGAATAGGCTGTTCCAATCAACATGCTTATCCACACTGTTGCCATCAAAAAGCGATCCTGACTGGCCGACAGCACCAACGCCAAAAGTCCTGCGATACCAATAATCGTCATCCCTTGCCCGCGTGAAAACACACCAGAAGCCAAGGGGAGATGGGGTTTATTAATGCGATCGATCTCCACATCTTCCAGTTGGTTTAGCCCAACGATATAGACATTCCCGCCCAAACAGGCGACCAATGCAGGGAAAATTGCCGAAACATCAGCAAAAAAGCGATACCACTCTCCCGCTCCTGAAGCCTGACTTACCCTTGACCACGAAATGAGATACAGGGCCAACACGCTCAAACTGGTGCCAACAATGGTGTGAGGACGGGAAAACGACCAAAACGCACGGAACCACGCCAAAGGATATTGTGTAAACCGAACTGGGCGAGGCTGAGGAGGCAAAATCGGCGGCTTTTGTGGAGAGAGTTGGCTCATGAATGATCTGACGAGACGTTCGGCATGATCTTACCGTGCAGTGGAATCTTCACTTGTTAAACCTTCGATAGAAAAAAAGTGGTCTTAGCGGGTAGCCCTCCTTTAGTGTGCCTCCCTGAAAACTACACCAATGGGTATTGTGACTGGTATTGTGAAAGTATGCACTGAGTCCAGGCTGTTGCCTCGCTTCAGTTGGTTAATGCATTTAGGTTATGCCGATTCCAGACATCTTTTCAGCCACGCAGATTCAATCATTCAGTTGAAGACATGAACTACGTTATTGCTGTTTTAGCCGATCGCATTCAAGCCGAAGCCGTTTACTCTGCCCTTGAAAAAGAAGACTTGCCCCCAGAGCAGGTCAGCATTTTGGGGAAGGGCTACCAAAGCGCAGATGAATATAGCTTTATTGATCCCAGCAAGCAAGCGCGAAAGCAGGCACGGTTCATGTCTTTCTGGCTGATTCCGTTTGGCTTTGTTGCCGGGATCGCCTTTAATTTGTCCACTCAGTATCAGCTTGTGCCATCAGCGGGGGTTTTTGGGAATCAACTGTTGGGTGGATTGTTGGGTGCGGTGGCTGGGGCAATGGGCAGCCTTTTTGTCGGCGGTGGCATTGGGTTGGGCGTTGGCAGTAGTGAAACCTTGCCTTACCGTAATCGATTGAAGGAAGGTAAATACCTTGTCATCGTTAAAGGAGCACCCAACATTACCAACAAAGCGACTCGCATCCTCCGGGGGTTCAAACCGGAAAGCATTCAGAGCTACGTTGAACCCACAAACATTTGAAGCTGTCTCCTGTAAAGTTATCTCCTGCTCCTTGCGCTATGTCTCTTCCCAAATCCCTTGAAGAAGCCATCATTCAGGCTCAAACAGCAACTCAAGCGGCGATCGCCGATGGATACAACCGGCTTCAAGTAGAACTGGTCTTTCCTGAACTGAAAATTTTGCCTGTGGCACAGCAATTTTTGCCCCCCTTCGAGGCATTAGAGAACAAGTTACGGGTTTATTTTCCCGATGCCGGAGCCGCAGCACTAGCGCGACGAAACTGGGGCGAAAAACCCTATGCTATCCGGGGAATCAGTGACTTGAAGGCAGAAATGCAGCCAGATGAAGAGTTAATTGTGTTTGTTGAGCCGTCTTCAGTGGAAGTGCAAGAGGTGGAGCGGCTGTGCCAAGAAGCAGTGGATCGATCGGTTGTGTTGCTGAACCCACGCATGGAAGATATTGCAACGATCGGCATTGGCTATGCAGGGCGGCAGTTGCGGGAGCGGTTTTTGAATACGTTTGAGCCTTGCTATTATGTGCGTCCTTTAGAAGGGGCGGCTCTGTTGCGGGCTTACCCATCTCCCTGGCAGGTGTGGGTGGAAACGGAGGACGATTATGAGCTGATTGCAGAGGAAGCCCAGAAGCCCGTCGGTGAAGCTCTCGATCGGATTTTAACTGGTTCCAGTGATACCTCGCCTGATGCTGCCGCCAGACCGCGTAAAGGGCTACTGTCCTCCCTTCAGCAATTCCTCAGGGCTTTAAGCCAATAGCACTTGGACAGCTTTTACCCCAGGATGGCGATCGGCTGATGCAAACGAATCAGAAATTTATGTAAAATATGTAACACGAGTGAGATTGAAAGCGTTCGCTGTTGTGCTTCTCTGGCGTTAGTGGGCAGAATAGAGAGAAGGGCAGCCGAGAGTTAAGATCGAGAAAGAGTTTAAAAGCTTAGATTCGGTAGCTGAGTGAATCTAAGTAGCATTCCGCCCTAGGTGTTTAGTCTTAGCGAGAGGATTTGGAGTGGTCGGTCGTCGGATTTTTATTGGTGATGTTCATGGTCATTACGACGGCTTGATGCAATTGCTAGAGTTGATTGCGCTGGGTTCTGATGATCAATTGTATTTTGTTGGAGACTTGATCGATCGTGGGCCCAACAGTGCTGCTGTGATTCAGTTTGTGCAGGATAACCAATATCCATGCGTCATGGGCAACCATGAGCAACTGTTAATCGAAGCCTTTCCGCAAAATCGCGTTGCTCAGTATGCATTGCAAGCCTGGTTACAAAGTGGTGGGCAATCAACCGTTGCAAGTTTTGACACCCCCGAATTGCTGATTGAAAACCTGGAATGGTTGCGATCGCTCCCCACCCATTTAGATTTGGGCGACATTTGGTTGGTTCATGCTGGGCTTCATCCCAAGCTGCCCATCCATGCCCAAACTGCCCAAGAATACTGCTGGATTCGTGAAGAATTTCACGGCATTTCCAAGCCCTACTTTTCAGACAAGCTCATCATTACCGGGCACACGATTACCTTTACCTTACCGGGGGTTGCTCCGGGTGAAGTTGCTCAAGGGCAAGGCTGGTTAGACATTGACACAGGTGCTTACCATCCTAAAAGTGGTTGGCTAACAGGGTTTGATTTCACCCATCAGCAAATCTATCAGTTCAATGTTTTTCAAAAGAAATCGCGTGTCTTGCCCTTCAGTGAAGCCGTTAAAACTATAAAACCCAAGCAAATTCAACTTCTTCCCCGCAGGCGGCAAGTGCTTCACTTTTAAGGTGATGCTTTAAGGTGATGCAATGGGCTAGCTCGAAATCTCTGGTTTTGGTCATCATGCAGGTTTTTGGTCATGGGGGCATCTTGCCTGCCCAATTTACACAAGATATCGCAACGGCTGTTCTTTTCTTAACCGGTTGCCCTTTCTTAACTGGTTGCCCTTTCTTAAAAGAAGCTAGCGTTTCATTGCTTTGCAATCCTGCAAACTTTATTTCTTAAACCGTTTCCGGCACACTGGGGAAGAAGGGCACATTTGCGGCTCGTCACAAACGCCAACCCTCAAGCGGAGCTAAGTTTGCGATGAAAATCTTGGTACTCAATGCGGGGTCGAGCAGCCAGAAAAGTTGTCTTTATGACATTGCTGATGAAACCTTGCCCATCCATCCGCCAGACCCCATTTGGCAGGGAACGATCGACTGGACGCATCAAACCGGCGTGGCAGAGGTGGTGGTGGAAACGGCAAAGGAAACGGTTGAGCAAAAAATTCCCTTTGAAGACCGATCGACCGTTGTGGAATCCATGCTGGCAACCGTTTGGAGCGGCCCAACTCAGGTGATTGAAAACCCATCGGAGATTGATGCAGTGGGGCATCGGGTGGTGCATGGTGGGCAAAACTATCATGACAGTGTTCGGATTACGCCCGAAGTCAAAGAAACGATCGCCCAGTTGGCAGAGCTTGCTCCAGTCCATAATCCGGCTAACCTTCAAGGCATTGAAGCCACAGAAGCCATTTTGGGAGATGTTCCGCAGGTGGCAGTGTTTGACACCGCTTTCCATGCCCAAATGCCCAATGCGGCTGCCACTTATCCCGGAACCTATGAATGGGTTGAAAAAGGGCTACGTCGCTATGGGTTTCATGGCACCAGTCATCAATACTGCGCTGAACGGGCCGCCGAACTGTTGCAGCAGAATCTCCAAGATTTGAAACTGATTACCTGCCATTTGGGGAACGGAGCCTCTCTTGCCGCCATTCGCAACGGCCGCAGTATTGATACCACGATGGGCTTCACCCCATTAGACGGGTTGATGATGGGCAGCCGATCGGGTGCTGTTGATCCGAGTATTTTGATTCATTTACTGCGGCATGAAGGCTATGATGCTGACAAGCTCGATCACCTGCTGAACAAAGAATCGGGCTTGCTGGGCATCTCTGGAGTATCGAATGATCTGCGCCAAGTGCAAGCGGCGATCAATGAGGGAAACCCTCGTGCGCAGTTAGCCCTGGATATTTATATTCACCGGCTTCGGGCTTGTATTGGGTCGATGCTTGCCAGTTTAGGTGGACTGGATGCCTTGATTTTTACTGCTGGGGTTGGCGAAAATGCCGCTAACGTTCGGGCTGCTGCCTGTGAACCGTTTAAATTTCTGGGTTTAAAACTGGACTCTCAAAAGAACGCCGATCGCCCTCGTGACCAAATCATTTCCACTCCAGATTCCAGCATCAGCGTTCTAGTAATTCATACTCAAGAGGATTGGGCGATCGTTCGTGATTGTTGGAAACTATTAAAGAACCAGTGAAAAAGTCCCGCAAGAGATAGAACCCATCAAGCACACGCTGTAGTCCTACACCAGAATTGAATACCGCCATGAAATTTGTCTCTGAGCCATCCACCACCGTCAAAATGCAGAAAATGAAGCAACGGGTACGGTGGCAAGATCCAGCGATTCGGGAACGGGGAATTGATCAGACAGAATTCATCATTGATGACGGGCAAAGAGAAGAGCCAGAGTTTTCCTTTATGGTGGTGGGTGACAGTGGCACAGGCAAACACCTGGGAGAAAGCCCCCAGCGACAAATTGCTGAAATGATGCTGGAACATCGGGAAGAATGCCGCTTTGTTTTGCATACCGGAGATGTGATTTATCTGGTTGGCTCCAGCGAATATTATCCCAGTAACTTTATTAAGCCCTATCGCGAGTTTTTGGTCGGCGGCGAGAACCCCAATAAAATTCAGTACGATCGCATGGTGTTTAATCTGCCGTTCCTGCCGGTTCCTGGCAATCATGATTACTACGATTTGCCGGTGGTGTATGGTGCGCTTTCTCTCCTTTCCATGCCCGTTCGTCGCTTGTTTCGGGCCAAGGTTGACCTCGATGTAGGCTGGCACGGCTCATGGCAAGGAAAAGCTTACGCCAAAGCATTTTTAGACTATTTAGCGGGGATTGGTACACCAGAGGAATTTGCGACGCATCTCGATCGCCACTACGTTGCCTATGGCAGTCAGGGACGCTGTTTACGCTACCAGCCTTCGCAGTTCACCCGCTTGCCCAACCGCTACTACACCTTTCGCTACGGCGGCATCGATTTCTTCGCGCTAGATTCCAACACATTTAACGATCCTGCTCCCCTGGGTAATGACAAGGAAAGCGTCGAATATCGTCAAATGCTAGAAAAACGCCGAGTGGCGATCGAGCAAGAAAAGCTAGAAATTATGGAACGCTCTGCCCATCTCAACCCAAACAACCCTGAAGAGGCAGACCAACTCGACGACCTCCGCACCAAACTTGAACTGTTAGAAGAAAACGAAAACGATATTGATAAACAATTAGACACGTCCCGTAGCCCAGACGTAGACAAAGAACAGCTTGCATGGCTGGAACAGCGGCTGATTGAATCGTGGAATACGGATGCTGTGCGGGGCCGCGTGATTTATTTTCACCATCCTCCCTATGTCACAGAAGCCACCAAATGGGATCAAGCTCAAACGCTTGCTGTCCGATATCGCTTGCGTAAGGTGTTGGATAACGTTGCCAAAGTAGTGGGGCAGCAGGCCGAAAACCGATCGATCGTTGATTTAGTCTTAAACGGTCATGCCCACTGTTTGGAATATCTCCGCACCATTGAAACCGGACACGCCGATTCTAATATTAACTGGATTGTTTGTGGGGGCAGTGGTTACAGCTTGCGCCGCCAGCGAGAGGAAGGAGCCGAACTGTTTGAAGCCGTTCCAGAGGCAGCCAGCAAAACCCACCTAGTGGCAAAATCCCATCTGTTTGTTGGTCGCACAGGGCACGGTTCTGATAAGCATCGGCCCTATTCCTTTGTCCGAATTGATGTAACGGCAGGCTCGCCTCCTAAGTTTGTTGTCCGCCCGATGGTTGCCGAACGCCATCGCTCTCAATGGTCAAGCAAAACCCTACCCGCTTTTGAAATTGAATAGGTGTTGCCGCTGCATTTAAGCGACGATTTGGTGTAAATCCAAGCGTATACATGTCACGCAAACGGTAATGAGCAAGCATTTGCTTAGAATAAAGTTATTTGTTGAAACGGAGCGTTTCTATGAGCCAGTCAGCCACCGATCGAGTCCGCTGGACGACGGCAGACCTGGATCTGCTGCCTGACAACGGCACTCGCTACGAAATCATTGACGGTGAACTATTCATGACCAGAGCACCACGCTGGAGCCACCAAAAGGTTGCTGGTAATATCTGCGCTGAGTTAAACCGTTGGTCTGATGAAACAGGACTGGGAGAAGCAACAACAACGCCCGGAATTATCTTTTCGGATGCAGATAACGTGATTCCCGATGTGGTGTGGGTCAGCACAGAACGGTTGGCAATGCTGCTGGATGAGGCGGAACATTTGACGGGGGCACCAGAATTGATTGTGGAAGTCCTATCACCTGGAGAAAACAACGAGCGGCGCGATCGAGAAATAAAACTCAAGCTCTATGCCACTCAAGGAGTACGGGAATATTGGATCGTCGATCTCCAGTTGCAGCAAGTCCAAGTTTATCGACGGCAACAGGCCACCCTGCAACTTGCCGCCACTCTATTCGCCGATGATGAAATAAACTCGCTGCTTTTGCCCGGTTTCACCTGCCCGATCGTCCGCTTCTTTCGCTAGAAAAACTCCCGCTAGGATCGGGGTGATCGCCCACACTACACCGAAATAGCGATCAGCGTTGATGTAACTGCTCAATTTTGATGGTCAGTTTTTTACCTAGCTCACTCCATACAGGACGTTAAATATAAAAATCTGCATTCACACGACAGCATCGCGCAAATGCAGATACTTTGTTGAAGCAGGCTCTAAACTTTATCGACAACTACGCTCTACAGGAGGAAGTCTGCGATCGATTGAGCCATGCTCAGTCACGTTCTAGTACCGATAACCCCGGTAGCAAGGTCTGTAGCTTCGGGGAGAGTAGTAGCGACGACCACCATAATAAGCTCTGGAGTGGCCATAGCTAGCACGGTAGTAGCGTCCGCCTGCCTGAGCGGGTTCAGCCGAACTCAAAACGCCCACAGCAGCCATAGTTGTTCCTAGCAGAACTGCTGCTACAACACTTTTGAACTTGCGGAAGCCTGGCTTTTTAGTGCTGGAAGCTTGGCTTTCTGCTGCACAATTTAGGGTTTCACACGCTTTCATAGTTCACTTTCCTCAAATTTTTAGTGGATTAAACTACCCCGGTAGCTGAACATCACTTTGAGGATATCCAGGAATAATTCATACATCCTGATTCAATTAAATACAGATCTGTGTAAGCCCAATGCTTTCAACTCTGCTGAGTCATAAATTGACTTCAAAGCAGTGAAAACTTTTAGTTTATTGGGTAGCTATCTAAGAATATAACCTTCTCCTTCAGATTAGGCTAGGTACGATCGGGTGATTTAATTAATCGCTAATGGAGAATTAACGCCGATCACAGCCACTTCCAAGAGACTGCTATATGCAGAATCGCTATTCAAGCTATTACGCTTTATGGTCATCATGAGCCGGAAAAAATCAAATGCAAGTTATCCTTATCCAGTTGGCGGTATGGCAACGGATGGAAAAGTTCGGACAATCTCAGGTTATGAAAACCCAAACGGATCGGGTGAGCAATAGAAAACTGTCCTAACGTGCCTTCGTACTGCTATGGCTGCCGCTTGAATTTTTTGAGCGACTTAAAGCAACTTAAACGTATGGCTGTTGAACAAACCAAAATGGCGGTTGAGCAAAACAGGAAAGAAAGGAAACAAAACAAAAAAAACTACACCTATCTACACCGATGGAGCTTGCTCTGGAAATCCGGGGCCGGGGGGCTGGGGAACGGTGCTTTACTTCAGCGATGGCTCGGTACATGAATTGGGAGGAGCCGCTGCCCAGACGACAAACAACCGCATGGAGCTACAAGCAGCAATTATGGCCCTGGATTACCTGCTTTCCACCGGACAAACAGAACCTGCCACCCTCCACACTGACAGCGAATATGTCAAAAACGGTATTACCAAATGGGTTAAAGGCTGGAAAGCAAAAGGCTGGAAAACCTCAGCAGGAAAGCCCGTACTTAACCAAGACCTCTGGGAAAAGCTGGATCAACTCAACCAAAAGGCATCTCGGCAAATTCCTGGGCTGCAATGGAAGTATGTTCGGGGACACTCTGGCAATACGGGAAACGATCGCTGTGATACGATCGCTCGCGCTTTTTCCTTGGGCCAAACCCCCGAACTCACCCAAGCCTCTAATCCCCATACCCCTACAGATGTAAAATTTCCCGTCTCTGGCTCCCCACTCTCTGATCCCCACTCATCTTTTTCCGATCCCCCTCAATTTGATGTCCACGCCACTGACGGAACGCAGCCAGAAGCGATAAAATCCTCTGACGACGATTCAAATCAGGACAGTTCCCTTCCCATTTCCAAATCCGACATGGTAGATTCCACCGCATCTTCAATTACCGATTCTGAATTGCCGCGTGAGGTCAGGGTTGCTCAACTCCGCAATTTGGTGGAAACCTTGCACATGGCAGACGAAATTGCTCGACAGGGCTATCTGATTACCAGTTCTGAGCTTGCCGATCTGATGGATGTTAATGCCAGTGCCGTCACGAGCCGAGGAGATAACTGGGTTTGGCGAAACTGGGTGGTGTCGCGGGTTCGTCGGGAAGGAAATCAGATTCTTTGGCAGTTGGAGCGGGTGGATTGAAAACCTCATTCACATTTCTCTAATCACTTTCTCCAGAGAAAATAACCACATCTAGAAATCTATGGCATCCTAGACGCAACATCTAGAGTAAACTCAACGCTGGAATTGTTAAAAAGGCTGTAATTTCCCAAAAAGCCAGATTGGGTTTACAGATTGATATCGTTGTCGCTTGGTTGCGTTTTTAGGTGTGGTGTGTATGAGAGCGACGGTAAGGTTATTTGACTGGTTCAAATTTTGTTCATTGAGTCTATCCTGTATCAATTCGGGATTGAGGTAAGCAGTGGAAATTATCCTGGAAAACCTATGGAATCAGGTGTTGGAGCGGTTACAGCTTCAACTGAGCCGTCCCACCTTTGAAACCTGGATTAAGCCTGCCACTGCTGAACGGATAGATGAGGATTGCTTAGTCATTTGTACGCCGAATCCCTTTGCGCGGAATTGGCTCCAGAAGTATTATGTCAAGACGATCGCCGATGTCGTAGAAGAACTTTTGGGGCAGTCCGTCGAGATTCAAATTATTGTAAAGCCGGGATCAGAGAACGGGGCCGATGCCACCGAAATGCTGTGGCCCCTCCCGGTAGATGCCCCTCCAACAGGGCAGGCTCCTGCTTCAACGAAGCGACTGCGCCACACAGACCTCAATCCTAAATATGTTTTTTCGCGGTTTGTCGTCGGTGCGAATAATCGAATGGCCCATGCAGCTTCGTTGGCGGTGGCAGAGTCTCCCGGACGGGAATTTAATCCGCTGTTTCTCTGTGGTGGAGTGGGATTAGGGAAAACTCACCTGATGCAGGCGATCGGGCATTATCGCCTAGAGATTAACCCTGCCGCCAAAATTTTCTACGTTTCCACGGAGCAATTCACAAACGATCTGATTTCTGCGATCCGCAAAGACAGTATGCAAAGCTTCCGGGAGCATTACCGGGCGGTGGATGTGCTGCTGGTGGACGATATTCAGTTCATTGAAGGCAAAGAATACACCCAGGAGGAATTTTTTCACACCTTCAACACCCTCCACGAAGCCGGAAAGCAGGTGGTACTTGCCTCCGATCGCCCCCCCAATCACATTCCTCGTTTACAGGAACGCCTCTGCTCCCGCTTTTCAATGGGTTTAATTGCCGACATTCAGGCTCCTGACCTGGAAACCCGGATGGCAATTTTGCAAAAGAAATCCGAATACGAAAATATGCGCCTGCCCCGCGAGGTGATTGAATACATCGCCTCCAGCTACACCTCCAACATTCGAGAACTGGAAGGGGCTTTAATTCGGGCGGTGGCCTACATTTCGATTTCAGGCTTGCCCATGACGGTGGAGAACATTGCCCCGGTGCTAAATCCGCCCAGCGACCAGGTAGAAGCCTCTCCAGAAACCGTAATCAACATTGTGGCGGAGATGTATGGCGTTCCGGTGGAAGATCTGAAGGGCAGTTCGCGTCGTCGGGAGATTAGCGTGGCCCGGCAGATTGGCATGTACTTAATGCGGCAACATACGGATTTGAGCTTGCCCAAAATTGGCGAAGTGTTTGGCGGGAAAGATCACACAACGGTTTTGTATAGCTGCGACAAGATTGCTCAGCAGAAAGATAATGATCCCGACTTGGCGAGAGATTTGAGGCAATTAAGCGATCGCATTAGCGTTTCCAGTCAGGTCAATCCACCTCGGAAATAATTTCTAATCTGCCAGCATCGCCATCTAGCCAAACGGGAACGCCAACGGGTAAGGCCGCATTTGCCCCATCATGCCCAAAGGGAAGCCCAGAAACGATCGGAATTCCCAAATCGGACAATCGATCGCGCAGGACTTCTTCGACCGTAAAACTGGGCGCATTTTCAGGCGGATCACACTGGCTAAACCGACCGATCGCAATTCCTTTCACCCCGTTGAATGCCCCCATCATTCGCCATTGGGTCAACATGCGATCGATCCGGTAGGGAGCTTCTGTCACATCTTCAAACGCCAGGATCATACCTTCCAAAGGGGGTTGAGCAGAAGTTCCTAAAACGTGGGTTGCCACCGTGAGATTCCCAGGTAACAGCATCCCTTTTGCCTGTCCGCCTCCCCATCCAATGCCTTCAAGCGGTAGGAGCGATCGACCTTCTACGCAGTCAAACAATCGTTGGACTGACCAATCCGGCTCTGCCCATAAAGTTGTTAATAATGGCCCATGAACCCCTGAAATTCCCTGCCGACACAGCCCCCACAGCAAGCTGGTAATATCCGAAAAGCCAATCAGCCACTTAGGTTTCTCCAACCCTTCCCACTGCCAGTCTTCCAATAGCCGTGCCCCCCCATAGCC
>PVWD01000259.1 GCA_003003615.1 filamentous cyanobacterium CCP2
GTTGCATAGTCGTCACTGACCTGTCCTATCTTCAGGGCAGTTCCCATGACTCCGCTACTGCCCTTGTCTACCCATAATCCCGTTGCACTCCGACCGTATAACGATGGTCGGCAAGTCCAAAGGCTTACTAGCGGCGGGTGAACGGGGTCGTTATACTGCTTCGATTATTAGTTAGGGCGGCACTTGCAACTCCTCTGCCAAACCCTAAAGTTGGTGAGATTGGTGAGTAGTTCTACTTATTCAGCCATAAGGTATTTGTGCAACTTTGGCGGGTACAAGATAATAAAGGTAGTTCGATTAGTGTTTTCAAATTTTCATGCAGTTTGAGTGGAATGAGGCAAAGAATTTAGAAAATATCCGCAAGCACGAGATTGATTTTGCCGATGTTCCTGAAATGTTTGAAAGTCCAATGCTAATTGAACTAGACGATCGCATGGATTACGGCGAAGATCGCTGGGTCGGTATCGGATTTCTGCGAAACGGCGTAGCGGTTGTTGTTTGGACAGAACAACAAGGCAATGTCATCCGAATTATTTCAGCACGAAAGGCAAATCGATATGAACGCAAACGATTCGAGCAATACCTCACGTACTAACTGGGCAGCACTAGAGGCAATGACAGATGAGGAAATTGATTATTCTGACATCCCGCCTTTGACGGATAAGTTTTTTGAGCAAGCTACTTTGCGAGTTCCGGCTACCCAAACCCATAATCTAATTCAGCTTGATCCTGATGTGATGGCGTGGTTTCAGTCTCAAGATGTAGAGTACAAAGCTCTGATCAATTCAGTGTTGCGCCGTTACATAGAAAACAACAGTGATCGACAAGCAAGCTAACCCTGCGTTGGAGCCGACCGAATCAAGGTTTTCGTAAGCACCAGAGCTTACCACGGCGGCTCAACTTTGCCGTTAGCTGTGGAACAAACGTTATAATTCCTGATAAATCCGTCAAAACCTTCAGTATGCATGAGTCAGCAGCTAACGCTAGAACTAAGTGACGAAGTTTATGCAGATTTACAGCAGAAAGCTAACGCTGTAGGTCTGTCCATTGCGGAATGGATTATTGCTGTACTCAACCATCAAAGCAATGGTGTCAGCAAGGTTTTGCGTTCAGCAGAACAGCATGAAGAAGCTCGGCAAAGATTTAGAAGTCATGCTGGGGCGATCGGTCTTGGGTATGCAACAGGTGTAGACAATGAAAGCATTGATGCTGATCTTGCAAGAGCTTATGCAAGTGAGTATGAAGGATAAGGTCGGTTTGTGCTTTTAGATACGTCAGGACTACTCTGTTATACCCATCAAAATGAGCTTCAGCATCAAGAAGCAGTGCAATTACTCAACAGCACCAAAAGAAGTTTTTGACTCATAGCGATGTTTTAGCTGAGTTGATTGCTTGGGCATTGATACGTCGTTTTCCTCGTCCTGCAGTGCTGGCATTTGTGATGGATTTGCTTGATAATCCAGATATCGAAACAGTTTGGGTAGATGAGCAACTGCATCGAGAAGCCATGCAACTGCTGATTGATCGACAAGACAAAACCTATTCATCGCTCAACGAGTGAACTATCGTTGTGAGTATTGCCAGGCTCCTGAAGCTGTTTTCAATTTTCCGTTTGAGGTGGAGCATATTGTTCCACTTTCTCGGCAAGGTTCAAACGATGAAGCCAATCTAGCCCTTGTCTGCCATTCGTGCAGTTGATTTAGAAGTACTGGAGCAAGCTCTTGCACTGAATTTTGAGGATTTTGAGGACGCAGTGTAGAGACGCAGTGTAGAAAAGTTAGAAAATCCTCAATTATCCGTTATCCCATTCGTGACTCACTGCACTACGCCGAGGTAGGGAAATCTGCTAGGGTTTTAAGACATTATCCAATGCAATAAAACATTTAACCCCTGAGAGACGAATGAGTGTAGCGTCATTAAACGGTCGTGATCTGCTGAGTATGGCCGATCTGAGTGCAGATGAAATTGATGCCCTGCTGGAGCTAGCGGCTGACATGAAAGCCGGAAAGGTGGCTCCTCGGTGTCAGAGTGTCAAAGTTTTGGGATTGCTGTTTAGTAAGGCATCGACCCGTACCCGTGTGAGTTTTTCTGTGGCAATGTATCAGCTTGGTGGGCAAGTGCTGGATCTCAATGCCAGTGTGACTCAGGTGGGGCGCGGAGAACCCACCATTGACACCGCACGAGTCCTCGATCGCTATCTCGATGTTCTCGCCATTCGCACCTTTGAACAAGCCGAACTAGAAACCTTCGCTAGCTACGCCAAAATTCCTGTCATTAATGCGCTGACAGACTTAGAGCATCCCTGCCAGGTACTCGCCGACTTGCAAACCGTGAAAGAAGAATTTGGGGCTTTGAAAGGGTTAACGCTGACCTACATTGGGGACGGCAACAACATGGCGAACTCTTTGCTGTTGGGCTGTGCCTTGACGGGAATGAATGTCCGCATTGCCTGCCCTTCTGGCTATGAACCCGATCGCGCTGTTGTTGACCAAGCCAAAACCATTGCCGGTGAGCAATCTGAAGTAAGCATATTAACCGATCCAGAAGCAGCAGCGAAGGATGCCCATGTTCTCTACACCGATGTTTGGGCAAGCATGGGGCAAGAGGAAGAAGCCACCGATCGCATGAAGGTGTTTCAGCCTTACCAAATTAATGAGCACATTTTGGGAATGGCAGATTCCAAGGCGATCGTCCTGCACTGTTTGCCTGCCCACCGTGGCGAAGAAATTACCGACAGCGTCATGGAAGGCTCCCAGTCCCGCGTGTGGGACGAAGCGGAAAACCGGATGCACGCGCAGAAGGCATTGTTGGCAAGTGTGTTGGGGGTTGGAATTTAGGAATTGGCGGGCTATATTTTTACGACGAAGATGGGGTTGGAACCGGGGCAACAAGTACTTTATCAACTCGGTTTCCATCCATATCCACCACTTCAAACCGCAACCCGTTCCATTCAAAATGATCGGCAGAGGTGGGAATTCGTCCTAAATAGGCGATGACAAAACCGCCCAACGTTTGATAGTGCTGCCCTCTTGTAATTTCGGGCAGTTCATTAATGTTTAACACCTGCCGGAAGTCTTCAACGGGCAACATTCCGTCCAGTAACCACGAACCGTCTTCCCGCCGGAGTACTTGCGGTTCGTTTTGCTCTTCGGCAGAGGGAATATCTCCAACGATCGCCTCCAAAATATCATTAAGAGTCACCAACCCTTGCACCACATCGTACTCATCAACGACCAGTGCCATTTGCATTCCGGTTTGCTTAAATAGCTCCAGCACTTTCAACGCCAACAAACCTTCAGGAATGAATAACGGTTGCTTTAGGAAAGGGGTTAAATCAGTCGGCGGTTCTGCCAAACGGTGAGCATACAAATCCTTGACCAGCACAATACCCAAAATTTCATCCAAACTGCCCAGGCAGACCGGAAAGCGAGAGTGAATGCTTTTTGCAATTTTTTGATGATTTTGCTCAAACGTCTCTTCCTGATCCAGCCATACAATGCGGCTACGCGGTGTCATGATGGCGTGAACGGAAAGATCATCCAGGCGAAAAACTCGTTCAACAATATCCTGCTCGGCTTGCTTAAAAGTACCGATTTGCGTACCCTGGCGAATCAGTAACCGGACTTCATCTTCCGTCACCATCGGTTCATCTGAAGCGCGAACACCCAGCAATTTAACAACGGCTTGGGTTGAGAAGCTTAAGATGCGGACGATCGGTGCAGTCACCTTGGACAAGGTTTGCATGGGTTGAGCCATTTTAGACGCAATCCCTTCTGCATTGTTCAGGGCAATTTGTTTGGGCACCAGTTCGCCAATCACCAGCGACAAATACGTGATGAAAACCACCACAATGCCGAACCCAAGCGCATCGCTGTAAGGGGCAAGTACCGGAACCAGCCGCAAGGTTTCTGACAATTTTGCCGCGATCGTTGCCCCCCCAAATGCCCCAGCCAAAATCCCAACCAAAGTGATGCCGATTTGCACAGTGGCGAGGAAATTGCTTGGCGAATTGGCTAGCTTGAGGGCAGTCCGTGCTCCTGGATTGCCCTGGTTCGCCTGTTGCTGCAAGCGAGCTTTGCGGGCGGACACAATCGCAATTTCTGACATGGCAAATATTCCATTGCCAATAATGAGCAGAAGAATAAACAAAACCTCAAAGGCGATACCCGGCATAATTTCCGCTCACAAATGAACACCCTGCATTCGATAGGGTTGTTAAAACTCGCACATCTGTTGCAGGTTAAATTTATTATCCTCGATATCGCTTT
The DNA here is from genome assembly GCA_003003615.1 of filamentous cyanobacterium CCP2. Taxonomy (GTDB): domain Bacteria; phylum Cyanobacteriota; class Cyanobacteriia; order Elainellales; family Elainellaceae; genus Egbenema. The sequence continues at coordinate 4,269 of PVWD01000259.1, forward strand.
TTTCTATATCCAGCGTGTTTGTTTACTTTTATTTCTACCCAGCCCACATGCCCTGAGCAAAGCGCACTGAGAGACTGCCCAAAAGGATAGCAAAAAAGATGAGCGTGGCGTAGCCCCATCGGGGAGCTTTGCTGAAGAGGATACCAAGGGCGATCGACAAGGTGACGCAGCCAAAGGCGAATCGTTCAGCGGAGATGGTTCTGCCGTTGCCCAAAATGATGAACCAACTGAAGATGCCATAGTAAAAGGCTAAACGGTTTAGTTCATGGCGGAGATGCCAGATCACATAAGCTCCCCCAAACACCGTGACGATGTTTACTAAAGGAGTGCCTGCCACCAGCCACAGCAAAACCACCAGAACGCAAAACCCGTAGCCCGTTTTGGGGAAGCCCAACCGATGTCGCAAGCTCCACAGCAGAAAGCCAAGCCCGATGATGAGTCCGATCGCCAAAGGATACCAGGGATCAACCAACCGCCGCTCATCTTCATTGGCATAGCCCACCAATGCCTTCAGAAATAGGCTGACCCACGCAGCTCCAAAATATCGTTGTGGCGGTCGCCAGCCTTGCTGCGCCCAAAAAAACGCTAAAGGTTCATCAAACTGATGCCAGCAGTACAGCATGTAGAGCAACAAGCCCAAAGTAGTGCCGATCGCCGTTAGGTAGGCTGCTATCCCGCGCTTTTCCCGCCATGCCGTAAGTAAAAAGGTGGGAAGCAGGGCAATTCCCGGTGGACGAATGGCGGTAGTAACAATGCCCCAAAGGGAAGCCCAGCCGTATTGCCGTTTGTCGAAGGCTCTGAGGGCGGCAGTACTGCCCAACAGAAACAAGCCTTCGGTGTAAACCATGCTGCCAAACAGGGAAAAAGGATTCCAGGCAAGGGCAGCCACCGACCATTTCGCCAGGGTGCGATCGTGCCGTTCCAGCATCCACAAATACAGCACCACCAACGCCCCGAAAAATGCCAGATTATTAACTAAAGTCCCAGCCACTTCAGGAGCCAGCCCGATCGCCATTCCCGCCCGAATCAGCAGGGGAAACAGCGGGAAAAACGCCACATTATAACCCTGACCATCGTTTTGGAAGCGGTAGCCCGTTTCAGCGATCCCAATGTAATGTTCTCCATCCCATTGGGCAAACACCGCCCACCCATCCGGCACATCTTCATCCAGCAAAGAGACAATGCCGATCGCCAGTAAAACGAACAGGCGGCTCGTTCCCCACATCAACCCAGCAAACTGCATTGCTTCCCGCAAAGGGAGTTTTGCCACCTGACGCTGCACGCTCTACTCCTCACTCCCTAACATGCTAGCCTCCCATCAATATCGCACGTCGATCGCCAGGTTTCCCAATCAACGATGGCAAAATCCGATCGTCTTCTGAATGGGAATCCTAGATCGTGAAACGCGATCGGAATTCATCCCATGCCATACAACCCCGGTATTCACCACAGACGATCGATCCGCCTCACAGGATATGATTATGCCAGCCTAGGAGCCTATTTCATTACCATTTGTACCCGCGATCGGATTTGCTGGTTTGGCGAGGTGGTGGATGGAGAAATGCGGTTGAATGAATTGGGTCAGGTGGTGGCGAATGCATGGCAATGGTTGGCCATTCAACATCCCTACATCGAATTGGATGAATGGATCGTCATGCCCAACCATTTTCACGGGATTTTGGTCATCACCGACACACCCCGTAGGGGCGGTTCGCGAACCGCCCCTACCCCGGACATCGCACCACAACCATTGGACACCACCCCACAACCACCAGACGATCGCACCAAAGTCAAACCATTAGGACGGTTGATCGGGGCATTCAAGACCGTTTCCACCAAACAAATCAATCAGATTCGTCAAACACCCGGTACACCCATCTGGCAACGCAACTACTACGAACACATCATCCGTGATGAAAACAGATTGCAACAGATCCGGCAATACATTGTCAACAATCCAAATTCCTGGCAGCAAGAATCGAGTGCGGGTGTACAGACGCTATCCAGACAAAACCATGCGACAGGTCGTTGTGTACCTCCAGCCCACTGAATCAGCCATGATTCGGCAAAACCACTTCACGCTAGAACGGACTCGCCATGAGTTCGATGCCGTTTGTCTATGGGAGCAACCTGCTGAGAATTTTCTTCAGTATCCTGGACTCCTTCCCTTCGCATTAGGGCAAAACGCAGATGCAGAAGCAACCCTCAGGCAGGTGGCTCAGAGGGTGAATCAAATTTCAGACCCCATAATGCAAGCCAATCTGGCAGCCGCTTCAGCAATTCTCGCTGGGATAAGATTAGAGCAAGACATTATTTATCGGCTACTGCGGAGGGATATCATGCAAGAATCTGTGATCTATCGCTCAATTCAGCAAGAGGCAGAGGCACGAGGGGAGGCGAGAAAGCAAAGAGAAATTGCTACGAATTTACTACGAGATGGAGTATCGATCGAAGTCATTGCCCGTAGCACAGGGTTGTCGATCGAAGCAGTACAACAGCTTCAGCAACAAAATAGCTCGTCTCTGCAAGGTTAAGTCCGTCATTTTGGCGATCGATCGCCTGCTTCCACATCAGACCCAACCGGATCAAACACCACAATAAACTCTCCATCGGGAACCAAACGCCGCATTGCCTGAGTATGACCCTCCGCATCCGATCGACTGCGAAAGCGATTGACGACGACCCGCTGACAATTCGGCAGCAGACGAATCACCGCCCAATGATTCAGGCGTTCTCGATAGGTCATAATAAGATTGTCTCCATGAAACTATGGAACCAGAGCCAGTCCCCCGGAGCCTGAGAAACTTGGGAGGGCTGGCTTTTGGTTTTATCGATAACTAGTAGACTACCACAAAGTAAGCATTAGTATGCATTAGTATGCATTAGTATGCATCAATGTTGCTTGATCAGCAAGATACTGAGTGGGTAGGTGACAAAATGGAGAAAACTTGTACAGACTTATTAGAGTTCATGGGTGATAGTGAGCGCATTTCAGTAGTTTTGCCCTCCGAGACAAAGAAGGCATTGGAGAAGCTTTGTCAGATTGAAAAGCGTTCTATCTCTAACTTTGTTTATCTCTTGATTCAGGAAGCCATTGATCGAGCAAAAGTAGAAGGAAAGCTCTCTGATGACATATGAATTGGAACATTGAAGACGCTCAACAAAACTGGTCTACGGTGCTTCAAGCTGCGGCACAAGAACCTCAACTCATTTATGAGCAAGATCATTTGATTGCGGCGATCGTGGAGCCAGAAGCGTTTCAGGAGTTTCTAGCTTGGAAGCAGCAACACTCTGGTTTACCACAAGCTTTGAAGGAACTCAGGCAGATTTGCCTTGAGGAAAACTACACTTTGGATATTCCACCTCGGCAAAATAGACCTGAGCCATTTGTGCAATGACGGTTTTGTGCGATACCAATATCATCAGTGAATTAACTCGTCCTCAACCAAATTCAGGGGTTCTAGAGTGGAGTGAGCAAGTTCCCACATTGATGATTAGCGTGATCACAGTCGAAGAAATTGCTTATGGGCTGGCTTCAAAGCCGAATGCTAGAGTGCGAGCTTGGTTTGAACGGTTTATCAGGACTCAGTGTGGCGTTTTGCCAATTACGGCTGAAGTTGCCCGGTGGGCTGGAGAACTACGAGGCATTTTGAGGGCGCAAGGTAAAACCCGGACTCAAGCGGATATGCTGATTGCAGCAACGGCTCATGTCCATCAACTTACTTTGATTACAAGAAACACTCGCGATTTTGAGGATTGCGGTATTTCGCTGTTGAATCCATTCAGTTAATTAGTGCCCATTGATCGCCGACGCTTTGCGCTCAAAGGCGACATTCCACTCTTCTGGCGAGATTACCACCAGATTTTCTGGAGCATTGGCTGATTCGATCGCCTCTAACAACTGTTGCCGATTCGCTTCTGTTGAGAGTAGGTAACGGGTTTCGTCGGACACATCAGACCCAGCGGAACCTGCGGGTTCAACCAGAACAATAATTTCGACTGCTGTTCCTTCTGGTAGTTCAGACTCAATCTCAATCCTGCCATTTTTGCCCACAACCCCATGCTGTTTGATGCCGTTAATCATGATGTGCGGTTGGACGTTATAGATGTATTTCTCAGTATACGAAGTTAGCTGAAGAAAGTTCGATCGCCCTCACGCCCAGAGCCAGTTCCAATCCCCCCTTTTTACTTTTCATCGCTCTTCGGCTAGATTAGGGGCAGGTTGCAACAGTCGATCGCATCATGCTAATCGGGCAAGCCCTCAGGGGACGCTACGAAATTCTAGGGAAACTGGGTGAAGGAGCCTTTGGCGAAACCTACAAAGCCAGAGATCTGGAGAAACCCAGTAAGCCATTCTGTGTGGTGAAGCGGCTCAAACCTGCCCATACTAATCGACTGGTGCGAGATTTCTTTGATAAGGAAGCTGCGGTCTTAGAAAAATTAGGCAAACATCCCCAAATTCCGGATCTGCTGGCCCACTTCATGATTGATCCGGATTTGTACATTGTGCAGGAATTTGTGGACGGGCATTGCCTCCGAGCGGAAATGTCATCGGGGAAGCCCTTAAGCGAAAGGGTATGTGACAAAACTCTTGCATGATGTCCTGGAAATTCTGGTCTTTGTTCATGAAAGTGGAGTGATTCACCGCGACATCAAGCCTGAAAATGTGATGCGAAGACAGCAGGATGGCAAGCTGGTGTTGATTGATTTTGGGGTGGTGAAAGAACTGGGGTCAGTAGTGGTGAATTCGGGCGGGAGTGTGCAGGCTTCGGTGGTGGCAGGGACTCCGGGCTATATGGCGAGTGAGCAAGCCAGAGGCAAACCGGGATTTTGCAGCGATATTTATGCAGTGGGGATGATGGCGATCGAAGCCTTAACGGGCATCTATCCGGGTAATTTGCCCGATGACCCGCAAACCGGGGAAGTGCAGTGGCGCGATCGAGTACAGGTAAGCGATCGGTTAGCAACTGTAATCGAGAAAATGGTGCGGGAATTCTATCGCCAACGTTATCCTTCTGCGATCGAAGCTCTGCAAGCTCTCCAACCGATTATTAGTCCTCCCCCTCCTCCCGCCCCTGCCCCTGCCCCTGCACCAATTCCCATTCCAGATCCGCCGATCGCTTCTCCTGCACCTGCACCTGCTCCCCC
>PVWD01000260.1 GCA_003003615.1 filamentous cyanobacterium CCP2
CGATCGAGCCTTGGCCCTTCAGCCGATTCAATGGTTAGCTCGTAGTTCCTATAGAGCAGCACTTCACCCACCGCCGGAATTTTTTGCATTTCATAAATGATAAATCCACCCAAGGTCTGGTAATCCTCAGCCAGGGGCAACGCCAAATCGAGCAAGTCGTTTACTTCTTCCAGGTCAGTTTGGGCCTGCACCAGGAAAGTTTGCTCATCGATAATTTGGAGCGTTGGTTCTTCGTCATCGTCTTCCGGTTCGCGGGTTTCCCCAATAATTTCAGCCACTAAGTCTTGCAGTGTCACCAGTCCTGCCGTGCCGCCATACTCGTCTACCACCACCACCATTGCCTGACCCGATCGCCGCATTAAGCGCAGCAACTCATCTAACGGCATTGCCTCAGAGACAAACTGAGCCGGACGAATCCAGGGTAAAACGGAACTGTCCAGGGTCAAATTTCCTTGGGTAAACGGTTCGGCCAATTCCTTGAAGTGAAGAATGCCCTGCATATCATCCAGAGATTCGCCCATCACCGGATAGCGAGAATGACCTGACTGAACCACCTCATGCAGCACATCTGAAAAGGTCGCATCTTTCGGAATTGCCACAATGCTGATGCGGGGCACCATCACTTCACCCGCCGACACCTCAGCAAATTCAAAAACATTAGTCAATAGCTCTCGCTTTTCCTCCTCCAGCCCCGGAGACTCAGCCGACGTACTAATAATCAACTGCAACTCTTCCGGTGTCACCCGATGGGCCCAACCCAGCCCCGAATATGGAATCCCCACCAACCGCAACAACCAGCGAGTGGACTGATTCAGCACCCAAATCAAAGGGTTAAACAAGCGGGCGATCGCCATGCTGGGAGCCCCTAGCAACCGCGCCAACTGTTCTGGATACATCAACGCCACAGATTTTGGAAAAAGCTCTCCCAGCACAATTTGGAAGTAGGCGATTAGCAAAAATGCCGTTGGAATGGCGATCGTATGGGCCATGAATCCTCGCGTGCCATCGGGCAACGGTAAACCGGCAAACCATGAGGCAAGTAGCACCGCCATTGTGCCTTCACCAATCCAGCCCAAAGCCAGACTAGACAATGTAATGCCCAACTGAGTGGTAGACAGCAGACGATCGAGTCCTCGCTGAAGGTCTTGGACGGTTTTTGCCTGGATATCACCTGCCGAAACCAACTGGTTAATGCGCGATCGGCGGACTGAGACAATGGAAAATTCAGCCGCAACAAAAAAAGCGTTGATGGTAATCAACACAAATACAGATAACAGTCGCAAAGAAATATCAGACCCCGACAGGGAGGAAAGAGAACGGGTTACTGCCAACACATCAAGGGCAAGGGGAATCATTTACGAACGCAGAGTAAAGATGACTGGCAGACCACAGAAACTACTGACCTGCATTTTCATCAGGAGGAATGCCCTGAATTTGAGCCTTCACATTTGCCAGAATATCTTCTTCGTTAAAGAAAATTAATTCTTCCCGACGACCTGAAGCTCCCTGAGCATTTTCCGAACTGTTAATTGGGCGAGTGTTGGGCTGGGTAACACCCTTCAAAGATTCTCGCCCCAACCGATATCCCCACATGGCACTGGTCAACCCAGCCCCCAGCATGAGGGACAATAAAATTAACGTTAAAGCTACCGCAGGATTCACTTTCATAGCTGCACATCCGTACTGTCTCAGGATACAATGAGTCCCTAGTAATGGAAACTTTCCAGGGTTGGCCGAGCGGTTTAGGCAGCGAACTCATAATTCGCCTCAGGCAGGTTCAACTCCTGCACCCTGGACTCTTTATGGAACATACCTCGCACATTGAACTGTCATTGACTGCATCCTTAAACTGTATTGGTTTGAGGAAACTGGGCTGAGGATAATCATAGCGAGTCACGCACGCGCTTTGCAGAGTTAAGTATAAGCAAATTTGAGGCAACCATCCCTAAAAAAACAGAAATGGCTGGCTGAACGTGCTGCGATCGGTGCGGACAGTGGTTTAGCTTTAAGAAAATTAACAGCTAGAGTGATGCCTTGAAGAAGCTTGACGAAATAGGCTAAAACAAGGAACAGCAGAAATCGGCTTGTGACGAAAGACGCTAGCCTTCCCTCGCTGAACTTTTCCAAAATGGGCGATTCGAGGCTAGGATAAGTCAAAGCGAGTAGACGAAGCCGCTTTTTTGTTTCTCACATTTAATGAATCTTTAAAAAGTTAGTAAGTAGCATCATTTTAGTGCCCACTCTCCACCCGATGACTTCAGCACCGCATCAAAGCCATCTACTGATCATTGAGGATGACAAAGGACGGCGGGAATATACCCTGGACAGCCCAGTCTACTCAATTGGTAGAGATCCTAAGTGTGATATTCGCTTGGTGTCTCAGTTTGTTTCTCGTCGCCATGCCACGCTGGTACAGTTGCCCAATGAAGACGGCAGCTTTTACTACCGCATTGTAGATGGCAACCTGAAGGGCAAAGCCAGTGCAAATGGGCTGTTGATTAATGGTCGCAAGCTACAAGCTCACGATTTACAAGACCAGGATCGAATTATTTTTGGCCCACAAGTTCAGGCTATCTACTACCTGCTTAAGCGGGATGCGATTACAACGGTTCCGCCTGACGAGTACGACATTACGCTCATCAGCCCCAACATGGCAGAAGCTCCAGAGGGTGAAGAGGAAGATTCATCGTCGTCACCCTCCAGACCAACACGACCTGCACCGGGTCAAGGATAAGGAGAAAGGGAATCAGGCATTACGGAACCGCGATCGATCGCAGGAGGCGTTCAACAAGGAGTTTGGCGTTTCGTCCTCCGGTGGGAATCAGGCGATGAGACAGGGTAAAAGGAGCCAGATACTTCACATCATCTGGAATAGCATAGTCTCTGCCGTTGAGCAGGGCAAAGGCTTGAACAGCTCTATGCAGGGCAACCGTCCCTCTAGGGCTGACTCCTAAAACAATCTCTTCATCTTGGCGCGTCGATCGCACAATATCCAGCATGTACTGCTGTAACGGAGTTTCCACCCGGACTTGACGACACAATTGCTGAAGTTTCTGCACTTCCGCCAGGGAAATGCACGGCTGGAGTTCTTCGGCGCGAATGTCTTGCTGAAGCCGTTGGAGCATTTGCAATTCTTCTGGTTCACTGGGATAGCCCAAACTAAAGGCAAGGGCAAAGCGATCCATTTGGGCTTCGGGTAAGGGAAAAGTCCCCTGGTATTCCACTGGGTTTTGGGTGGCAATGACAAAAAATGGGCTGGGAACCGATCGGGTTTTGCCATCTAGCGTCACCTGATGTTCTTCCATGACTTCTAGTAAGGCTGACTGGGTGCGGGGAGTAGCGCGGTTAATTTCATCTGCCAGCAGCACATTGGCAAAAACGGGGCCGGGTAAAAACTCAAATTCGCCGGTTTTTGGGTTCCAAATATTGGTTCCGGTGACATCGGCAGGTAAAAGATCGGGGGTACACTGAATGCGCTGAAACTGTCCGTCGATCGATCGCGCCAACGACTTCGCCAACAGGGTTTTTCCCACACCGGGTACATCTTCCAGCAGGGCATGGCCGCCAGAAAATAGCGCGACCAGCACCAGGCGGATCGCGTCTTGTTTACCGACGATCGTGCGTCCAAGATTCTGAACAAGGGTTTCGATGCTGTCTCTCATAATTTAGGGAAGGTAGACGGTGTGGGAGAACATCCCCCTGAACTGTTCTACCTCAAGAGTTCCCCGAACGGTCAATATGGCAACGGATGGAAAAAATAGGACGGACAAGTTTGTCGCACTCCATAACGGATGATCTTAACGCCAGAGAATTTGTCCTAAGCATTCTGCATACTGCTATATCAGTATACGCTTCGTCGTTCGGCGGTTGCTTTGCTGAATGTTGTAGGACTTACGCAAAACCTTCATTTGTAGCACTGCCCACCTTACGCCAAATCTAGAGGTGTGAAACAGAGCCTGCGTAAGTCCTGTGTTGTTAACTTTGCTGAATGTTGTTAACGATGTCTTTGGCGGCGGTTTGGGCAATTTTTACATATTCCTCAAGGACAGCTTTGAACACTTCCAGACCTTTGGGTCGATAGTCTGAAAGCTCTAGCCACCGATCGACAACACTCTGGTGTAGGCGTTGCTTAAAAATCTCAGAGTAGTTTTCGTTTAATTTAGCAATCTCGCGAGTGTGCATCCCGCCTAACTTAAAGAGAAGGCTGCTTTTATTTTCAAACTTGGTTTTGTGATTGGGGTAAATGCCATATCGTCTAGCTGGTTCGGTTGCCGTCAGATCACATTCCACCAGGTTTGGATCAAGCTCTAACCCTAGCCCCAAATCTGCCATTTGGTCAATCATCCACTTCAGGGCACCATCCGATAAACCCTGCACCTCTTTCGTACCGCCGCCCACACAGCCATGATCACCAGGAAACCAAACCTGCCGAAGTTCTTGTCCGGCTTCTCTATTACTCTTACTCTGCTCCATTGGAGTCACATCAAATACTTTGCGCGGCTCGTCGATCGCCACTGCATGGAGGGCATTGTCAATAATGTTGCTAAGTTGGTAATCGTGAAATTGGTATTTTTTGTTGACTTGCTGACTCAGCAGCGGGATGGTTTGAGGAACGCCAAGGGAACCTACGGTATCCCAGCAGCCCAGCAAAGTGATGCGAACGTCTCGAATTTTGGAGCTTAACTGCTTCATTTCTTTGGTTTTGCGCTCCAGGTCTTTCTTGTTATCGTCATGATCTTTGCTGCGATAAATACTGTACACAGCAGGCGTTTTGCGGACTTCATTGCGGGGAAGTAAACCACCTGCACAGCGAATTAGCCCTGCTAAACTTCGCACTGTGTAGGCTCCTCGGCTAAACCCAAATAGGTAAATTTCGTCTCCTGGATCGTAATTTAAGCAGAGGAAGCGGTATGCATCTTGGATATTTTCATCAATTCCCCAACCAAACGCGCCGCCGCCGAGCCGGTTGAAGAACTCACCCCCCGAACCAATGCCCTGTCCGTAAAACACGATTTGCGGCACCGATGTATTTTCGGTTTTAACCGCTTGAGCCATTTTTACAACGTTGGTGGGATAGTCTTTGGTTAAATCTTGCCAGGTTCCGTCACAGCAAACCACAAGGCGTTTCATCGTATTTTCCTCTCAGTGCATTCATGGATCGTTCAAGGGCTTCTTCACCGTAAGGCAACCCTTTTCCTGAGTACCCAATCTGAATGCTTTCTTAATTGCTGATTCACATTTTGATAACTAATTCGTAGAAAACTGGGGGACGGTGAGGCGCGATCGAGCGATTTCGCAATCTGTATGAATTTGTGCCTGTAGTTCGTCTAAGGAGGCAAATTTTTGCTCAGGACGCAGGAAGCCCTCCAGGTTGACGATCAACGTTTCACCGTAAAGGTCGTCTGCCCAATCCAGCAAATGGACTTCAGCCGAAAGAGTAGAGCCATCCACCGTCGGACGATTGCCCAAATTCATTACTCCGGGTAGCGGTTGCGGTGTTCCAGAAGAAACACGAGACACCCAAACGCTGTAAACCCCTTGACGAGGCAAAAACTTTTCTGGGGGAAGCTGCAAGTTTGCTGTGGGGAAACCGATCGTCCGTCCAAGCTGCTGACCGTGAATCACCTTTCCCATCAGGGAGTAGGGTCTACCCAAAAGCTGGTTTGCCCGTTCCAGGTTGCCTTCCGTGAGGGCATGGCGAATCGCAGAACTGCTAATCCGTTCCCCCTGGCAAGTGTGGAGCGGAGCAATTTGGACTGGAATCCCGTGGCGTGATGCAAGAACTTGCAATTCAGCCGTTGTGCCCGATCGCCCTTGCCCAAAGCAAAAATCTTGCCCAACGCTAACCTGCTGGGCTTGAAGACGCTGCACCAAAATTTCTTCGACAAATTCTTCGGGGGTCAGGCGAGCCAACTCCCGGTTGAAAGGCAGCAAAACCAACTGCTGTACGCCCAACTCGGTGAGATAGCACGCTTTCTCTGCGATCGGGGTTAACAGTGCCCGCCGTTTTCCTGTAAAAAACTCTTGCGGATGCGGGTGAAACGTCACAACCGTTGCGTGAACTGAACCTAAAATGGGCTGAATGACCTGTCGGTGCCCCCGGTGTACGCCATCGAAATTACCCAGAGCAACGAAGGTTGGAGTTTTGACCTGATCAAAGGAATTTGCAATCCACACGCTTTACATTTTTACACAAAATAGTAATGAGAACGAATCGTTGATGCGATCGAGCATTGCCTGATTGTCATGGACGCATTACGAGCCACGATCGCAATTATGATCCAAACGAGGTGAAGGCTAGGTGACGATCGCTGGTTTCGCCAAGATATCAATTTCTAGCCCCTCCCAGGCCACCACGCTACTGGGAAATTGTCGTGCCGTATTTTCTTTGATTTGATCCATAAAATTATCGTCGTGAAGCGGATCATGATGAAAAATGACGAGCTTTTTGGCGTTGGCTGCCTTGGCAACTTTGACGGCTTCCTGCCACGTTGAATGCCCCCAGCCTACCTTGCTGGCTCGTTCCGAGTAATATTCATCATCGGTATAAGTGGCATCGTAAATAATGACATCGGCATTCCGTGCCAACCACAGCACGTTTTCATCTAACCGATCGGAGAAATGCTCTGTATCCGTAATGTAGGCAGCCGCATAGCCTTGCCAGTTCACTCGATAGCCGATCGCTTCGCCAGGATGATTGAGCAGGGCACTTTCCACTAGCACATCATCGATTTGTACGGATTGGCCCGCCTCCAAGTCTTTAAACTCCAGGTCGGCTCCCATAATTTGCAGCGGAACAGGAAAATTGGGATGGAGCATTTGGTCGTTGAGGCGTTGCTCAATGGTGGAACCGTTCGGGGCGATCGCTCCATAAATAGTGAATTGATTCCCTGGAACGAAGGCCGGAACGAAAAAAGGAAAGCCCTGAATATGATCCCAATGGGAATGGGTAAAGAACATATGCGCTTGGACAGGCATTTCTGATAGCAGCGTTTGTCCTAGAACCCGTAGCCCTGTGCCTCCATCAAAAATTAAACGATGGTTGCCAACCCGCATTTCAACGCAAGATGTATTGCCGCCGTAGCGCACTGTGCTTTGCCCTGGACAAGCAATACTCCCTCTTACTCCCCAAAACCGAATCGTGAATTGCTCTTTGATGATAGGCATGAGCGTTTCTCGCCAGACTCCATCTCGCTCAACTAAGTGCTTTCCCAGATGTTTACTATTTCCTAATACTAGATTAAATATAGTTAACCTAAGCTTATGACAAAGCCCCAACTGTGACTGTTTTAACGAAAGTTTGGTAGAAACCCCATTAGAGTATCCCCGTTGAGTATGCCCAAATTGGGCGAGAATACTCCAACGCAGCAGTAACACGCTGCATTTGTGAATCCAGTTTAGACTGCTTCTTAACCGTTCTGTCAATTTCCAATGTAAGGGAGTTGTAAAGTTATGGACTTTACTGCCCTTACGATTAAAGGTCAGATGAGGCAGAAAGATGCTGTTGATATTTTTGGGCTTCTTGCACTTCCAGGCGGGCTAGCGTCGTTGCAGCATCTGCCAGTTGCATTGCTAAATTAGCACGCCCAACGGGATTATGCTCCTTCCATAAGTCCTGTTCCAATACACGAACGCGATAGCGGAATGCTTTGATTGAATGAGAGGGGATGACCTTGCTTAACATAATCTACAACCTCTTTTCCCTGGCCATTTGAACGTTCAAAAGAATTTGTTCGGGTTCTAAATAGACGAACGACAGTAAGATAACTTCATCCAATGTATCAATTGTCACATTGCAGGAAACGTCCTGGGGTTCAACCCGTTCATGGTGCAAAATGACAGTGTAACTGCCGATCGGTAAGTCATCAAATCCAGCATCGGCATAAATTAAATCAACGGTTTCTCGTGCCAGAATTTCTCCATCTTGTTGCAGAAGTGCTACAAACGGGATGCCTGCGATCGAGGTCAGAGCCACATTATCCTGATCCCGCACCAGGACAAAAATATCGGACATTGGGTCAGCCCCTAAAATTTGCGGTGGTAGATTCAACCACTTCACAATCTATCAGGTTGGGCAGAAGCCGAGAAATAGAGGCACAAGGGAAGAAACCCAAAGTTCTGCGCTTTTGCTCCATATCAAATCAGCATTGACATTAGTGACGGAGAAATCTTTTAACGCTCATCCTCACTCCTCACTCTTCCCGTACAGACGCAAAATTTTGCGCCTCTTCACCGCACCGCTACCGGAAACCGATTCACCATTGCCTGCAACACCGGACAAGGCGATCGATCGTCCAGGTTTTCGGGCTTGCTCCAGGTAAAAGGGGCTTTGTGTGCGGCTGACATCCACAGGAGGCGTTTGGCGCGGGTCATTGCCACGTAGAGCAAGCGAAATTCTTCTGCGGTTTTGAGAATGCCTGCCCGTTGCCAAGCGGAGATCGCATCTGGAAGGGGATATTCTCCATGAATGCTGGCGCGAACTTGGGCCCTGGCAACTTCAGAGAGGGTAAAGTCTCCTAAAAATTGGGCTTGGGGCAACACTCGCAAGCTTCCAGGAATGAGATGGTCATGCAGGAACGGGATAAACACATAGTCCCAGTCTAACCCTTTCGCTTTGTGCATTGTGATGATTGTGAGTTGGCGCGATCGGACATATCGGGTTTCCAAATCTTCCGTTTCCACAGGTTCAAACCGTTCTGAGCGAACAATTTCGCTTAAGGCTTCCAACACGCTTGCCATGGATGGGTTGCCAAAGGTCTGCTGGACAATCCGCTCGGAAAGTTTATCGGCAGTTGCCAGTTCTGCTTGCTCATATTGCAAGGTCATTGCCAGGAAGGGAATCAGCTGAAACTGTGGCAGTTCTAGCCTGGCTCGCAGGAGGCTCGTGCAATAGCGTCTGGCCCGCATCACAGGGTCTGGTTGTGGTGGATCAAGCGGGCTAGGGTAAAGAAATTGTTCCGGCAAACTGACGATCGCGTTCAAGTCTTGGGTGGGAATGAGTTGCCGATCGACGAGGACTTGGAGAGCCGCCTTTAAGTTTTCGGGAGAATGGGGACGATCGAGAAATTGCAGCAATGACAAGATTTCAGCAGGTACATGAGAATGGCGATCGCGCTCTCCCACGTCATAAATTTGGATGCCCTGATCCTTTAAGTTCCCCTCAATGTGGTATTGCTCTGGGTGTTGCAAAAGTTCAGCAATAAACCGTCCCTGACGATTTTCTCGCACCAAAACAGCCGCACGGCGATCGGGATGCAATGTCAACAGATTGGACACACGCTGGGCAATCAAATTCACCGTTTGGTAAATATCTGGCGGAAACCGAATTTCTAACCCGCTTCCTTCTGGCTCTGGGTTGGCATCGGGTTGGGGG
>PVWD01000043.1 GCA_003003615.1 filamentous cyanobacterium CCP2
TGTGTAATCAGTACAATGTGCCGTTTATTGCAAGAGGGGCAGGGACGGGTTTATCGGGGGGGGCATTGCCGATCGAAGATTGTGTGCTGATTGTCACTGCCCGCATGAATCAGATTTTGGATGTGGATCTGGCGAATCAACGGGTGGTGGTGCAGCCGGGAGTAATTAACAACTGGGTGACGCAAACGGTGAGTGGGTCTGGGTTTTACTATGCCCCTGATCCGTCTAGCCAAATTGTTTGTTCGATTGGCGGAAATGTGGCAGAGAATTCCGGCGGAGTCCATTGCCTCAAGTATGGGGTGACGACGAACCATGTGGTGGGGCTGAAGCTAGTTTTACCGGATGGGGCGATCGTGGATGTGGGCAGCAAGATTCCTGAACAGCCCGGTTATGATTTAACAGGAATTTTTGTGGGGTCGGAGGGGACGCTGGGTATCGCTACGGAAATTACCCTGCGGATTCTCAAGGCTCCTGAGGCGATCAAGGTGCTGCTGGCGGACTTTACCAATGTGGAAGCAGCGGGACAGACGGTGTCGGACATCATTGGGGCGGGCATCATTCCGGGCGGTATGGAGATTATGGACAACTTCAGCATCAATGCGGTGGAGAATGTGGTGGCGACAAACTGCTATCCCCGCGATGCGGCTGCCATCTTGCTGATTGAGCTGGATGGATTGGATGTGGAAGTGGCGGAGTACAGCCAGCAGGTGGAGGCGATTTGTTACAAGAATGGAGCGCGGGATGTCACGGGGGCAACCGATCCGGCGGAACGGCTCACCCTCTGGAAGGGACGCAAGGCAGCATTCGCGGCGGTGGGACAAATTAGCCCAGATTACTATGTGCAGGATGGGGTGATTCCTCGGACGAAGCTGCCCTACGTGTTGCAGGAAATTGAGAACTTGAGCCAGAAGCATGGTTATCGCGTGGCCAATGTGTTCCATGCCGGAGATGGCAATCTGCATCCGCTGATTTTGTACGATAACTCGGTTCCGGGGCAGCTCGAAGCGGTTGAGGAACTGGGGGGGGATATCCTGAAGCTGTGTGTGCAAGTGGGGGGCAGCATCTCTGGGGAACACGGCATTGGGGCGGATAAACGCTGCTATATGCCGCAAATGTTTAGCGAGGCAGATCTGGAGACGATGCTCTGGGTGCGGCAGGCGTTTAATCCAAAGGGGCTTGCCAATCCGGATAAGATTTTCCCAACTCCGAGAACCTGTGGTGAGGCGGCAAGAGCAAAGGCGCATGAGCAGTTTCCCAATGCCGATCGGTTTTAAGCTGCTCTCTCTTACTCATCGAGTGAAGGAACGTTGGGAAAGTCAAATAATCGGCTCACTGGAACCTTGAAGCCTGGAATTATCGCTTCTCCCGTCAACTCATCTCCTGGTAGTAGCCGTCGTAGCTTCAGTCCGTCTTGCAGTCGGTACACATCAACTGCCTGAATGACCGGATAAATCACCCACACCAACCGTACGTCCGATCGCTGGTATTGCAGAATTTTTTGTCTATTTCTGAAGCATCACTTCAATCTTGACACGGATCATCTGGTGGAGGGTGCAGTCCAGTTTGTATCCAAAATCGTCTTGTTTCTCGAATAGAGTCGTTCTCTGGATAACGAGTATCGTTCAAATCAAGACGAAGGCAAGTTGCGCGACCAATCGGTGTAGTTCCTTTTATGACAATGCCCTGAGCTTGCCAGACAAAATGCTCCGCCCACACCTGTTTACGGGGGTTAAAAATGGGAACAATTTCCTGAGTCTCTGGATCAATGCCAGCCACGAAATTGTAGCGTCTCTCGTTACAACGACGACAGGCAAGTGCAAGATTGTCAAATGTGTCAGAACCACCCAAAGATTTTGGAATAACATGATCAACGGTAAATCGATTAGCACTCAACCGCTCTGGAGAATGACAATACTTGCAGATATATTTGGCACGCTCTCGAATCGCTTGCTTGAGTTCCTCATTGATTGGCATTTTGGGCAGCAAGCATGGCGTTGATATGAGTAAAAATCTGGTCTAACTCTCCGATCGCATCTAGTTCAGCAATTTCCTCAGGAGTGATTTGATCAGCCTTTTTCTTTTCTAAAAGGGTTTCCATTTGCAGTTGAAGAGACTCGCTAAATTTGAATAAATTCCAACTGCCAACTTTTTCGAGTTGGATCTCATGAAGCAGAGAAGACGGTTTGTTAGAAATTGCAACCATTTAGCCTCCATTACAGAGAGTGTTTAGATTTTTGCAAACCAACCTGTAGCTTTGATCTGAACAACACCGACTCCATCAATGCCACTGTTTGCTACTTTATTCTAGTTTTGCCAAAATCCCATTGTCAGCGTCCGATCGCCGCTCTAATCGAGTTTTCACCCGCTACAATTAATTGAGGAGATTCTTGTAGATTGTCCCGTCTTTCATAATCACCACAAAATTATTAGTTGGGTCTGCAACTAACTGAATATTCTCCAATGGGTTGTCGTTGACTAATAGCAAATCTGCCAAGGCTCCCTCTTCCACCACGCCTAGCTTTCCAGGATAAGGATTGCGGGGCCCAGACAACGCCAGCAATTCAGCATTGGTACTCGTTGCCATCCTCAGCACCTCCGCTGGGGTGTACCAGCGCACCATTTTTGCCAACTTCGCCCCCTGCCGCGCCGCCCCCTGGGCACTATACAGGTTATCCGTGCCCCAGGCAGTTTTAATGTTGTATCTTTTCGCCAGTTCGTAAGCGTTATCCGTTCCGGCTGACACCTGCAACTGACTCGCCCGATTGCTAGAGCCTTCTGGGTAGGGGTTGGCATCTTCATCGTCCAGAAACGGCTGTATACTCAGCCAAACACCGTTTGCCGCGATCAACTGAGCGGTTTCCTCATCCATCAGTTGCCCATGTTCAATGCTTTTCACCCCTGCCCGAATTGCCGTCTGAATCGCTCTAGGCGTATAGGCGTGGACTGCAACGTAGGTATTCCAATTTTCAGCAGCATCCACAGCCGCTTTAAACTCAGCTTCAGTATATTGGCTGACATCAATGGGGTCATAGTCCGAGGCAACACCCCCCCCTGCCGCCAGCTTAATTTGGGTCGCCCCTCGCATCAGTTGCTCACGGGTGCTGCGAAGCACTTCATCCACGCCATCGGCGATTGCACTCACACCAAACCGTTCTGCCGGACTGAGTTCTGAAGTGGGGGTTCTGGGTAACTCATCCAGTCCACGGAAATCCCCATGTCCGCCCGTTTGCGAAATCATTGCCCCAGAGGGCCAGATGCGTGGACCCATCACATCCCCCCGATCGATCGATCGCTTTAACTGAAACACTGGGCCCGCCAGATCACGGGCACTGGTAAACCCCCGCATTAGCATTGCCGTTGCATTCTCTGCTGCCTTGCGAAACAAGCTCTCCGGTTCAGCACTGCCTGCTAATAGCTCCTCAGGGGAACTTGTCTCCAGAAACAGGTGGACGTGGGCATCAATCAGTCCGGGCATGAGGACGCGCTCCCCGCCGTTAATTCGGGTGAGGTTCCCTTCTGGCGCAGGAATCGAACCAGTAGAGATGGTTTGAATCTGGTTGCCCACGACCAGCACATTGGAGGGTGCAGACAGTTGCTCAGACGTACCATCAAAAATTCGCACATTTTCAAATAGGACGTTTGGAGATGCCTGATTGGCGATATTGGGGGATTCTTGACTTTGAGCAAAGCTCGTTTGTGACATGAATCCGATTAGCAGTAGTACCAGAGTCCCGAAAACGATCGAGTAACGCAATCGCATATACGAATTTCCAAAATAGCAATGAACAGAAAAGGGGATTGAACTGGGTGTACCTAAGTTTGCATCTGCATGAGAAATCACTCACGGGCAGGCAGGATGCCTGCGCTACGGAAATTGATCAATTTGCATCAATGGGATGCTCCCGATCAAACCGACCTAAATAGCATCACCCCTATAACCCCTGGAACTGAAATGGCTCTGACTCAAAAAACTCTGAAGAAACTTCCCCGGCATAGGTTTCTCCCTCATCCAGCTTCAGCTTCCTGACTCCGCTGTTCTCGCTAAAGTCAATATTTTTCAAGTCCACCCAAAAGACATTTGGGGTAAGGGCAGTTTCAAAGTAATAGACCAAATTTTTTTGATCAGCAACGACGCGCCATTGGGTCGTTGACAGGTTAGGGAAGCCTTCTGTGGAAATGCCGTAAGGGACAGACGTATTTCGGATCACACTAAACACGCTGGCAACCGAAATTCTGGGGTCATCGGTTTGGGGAATTGCATTGATGTAATAGCTAGCGCGAACAAAGCGATCGGCGGCTCGATTGGTGCCCGGCAAAAATACTGCACCAGGAATCGATTGCCAATAATCATTGATTGCCAACTGTTCTGAAAACACCGGATCATTCGTCATTACCGTGTACGACCGATCGTGATGAATCACCAAACGACCATTAATATACTCAAAAATGGCATTGTCCCCGGTTGCGTCAGAGAGAGAAAGGTGAACCGTAGCGAACTTATCCGTACCCGGAATAAAGTCTGTCACCACAACAAACTCTTCTCTGCTCAATTCCTCAACGGCTTCAGCAACGGTGGCAAAGTTATCCAGCGCGTACTGGGCCCAGGCGGAAATAGTTAGCCCCGGTCTGTCGCCATTCTGCTCAAATTCGGGATATTCGGACGCAACCAGCCAAAGCAAATTGGCAACCAGTCCCTTCTCGTTCATTCCATCTGAAGTGGCAATATCCCAGGAACTGGCACTCAAGCTGCCATACTTAGAAACCCATTCAATGGAGTTCTCTCCAACTTCGCCGTTTCGCCGCATCCCCTTGGGAAAAACCCAAAGATTGGCAGGAATATCCAGGGAAAAATCCATCGTGCGCCCGGTTAAAATCGTATCATTTGGGCCTTGATAAACCACGCGAGTGCAGGCTTCAGCCAAGCCAGTAAACGAGAACAAATTCAGCGCAGTCAGGGCAACAATCGTTAGCAGCTTTTTCATCGCTATTTTCATAGAACTGAACCTTCTTTCAGGGACGTATAAATGAGGGACTCATCTTTGATCAACCCTGTTATTGGCGTTGTGGTGGAGCGACGTACAGGCAACAGCAAATGACCCTTGCACCAATCCAAACAGATTAACAGCAATTGCAATGGATTGCTAAGAACGATCGGAGAGTGAAAGTTAGTGAATGATGTAAACCTGATCTGCGCGATCGTCCCTTTTTGGGTCGAACGCCAAAAATGCCACAGCAACGCAGATCCTCCGAACTCAGTATCCCACAACTAGTTCAGAATGCTTGGCATCGCAATATACGCGATCGTTGATCGAACGACTTATAACACAATCATTAGAAACAGATTCTAAGCAGAATCATCGCTCAAAGTCAGTATAGAGCAGAGATGTAGCGCAGATAAAAGTTAAAAATAATTCTTAAATGTTTTTTAATGAAAAATCATCAACGCATTTTGATGCAGTACTTGAAAATCAATCAAAGGTTGTGATAGGGTTTCCGTGATTCTAAGTATTAAGCAGCTAAAGTAGTAGCAGCTTGTTATGGAAATTTGAACAGCTTAGTGAAGGGTAGGGCTTTGCTGTTTGTGCTTTTTTTTCAGTGCAGAACAAGACGAGGAAGCAAGCTTTTAGTCCTCTACTTGTATCAGAGATTTGAGTAGAAAATATTTCCAGGTTTAATCATTAATTTAGTTATGAGAACCAAGCAAACTCGGCTTTCTAAAAATCATTTAGAGAAATTAGATCACCTACTATTACTAAAATCGTTTTGGTTGTGTGCTAGCAGCATCCTATCAATGGCGATCGTCTTAGAATTACCTGCACGGGCAGAAGGGCAATTATCCGCGCTTCATGCTCCTCAAAGCATTACTTCTGAACTCAATTCTTTACTTCATTCAAAACCTTCCATTGAGAGTTCTACGATCGCAAGTTTCGATGAGGTTGCTCTTAGCAAAGAACTGCATCACGCTCCTGCGGAAGGTGTGCTTGCCGTAACCGAGAAGCCCGTTGAGCCAGCACTAAACTTGAAGCAAACTGACCTTGTGTCCGCTGAATCTTCTTTAGAGAACGTAGAGAATGGAGGGAATGTAGAGAATGCTGAATTGAGTGAGTCTGTAGAAACTACCTCTCCGCTCAGTTTCACTGCTCCAGGGAATGGGCTTGAACCTTCTACATCCGCGATCGAGCTTACAGAGGATGAGCCACTAGAATTGTCTTTTCCAGCCGATCCGATCGTCCAAGCTGCGCCTACTTTTCCACCTGCTGAAGCATCCCCCGCCACTGAAGGCGATCGCTGGCAGGTTTCAGTGCAACCCTACTTCTTTGTTCCCCTGGATGTTAATGCAGATGTCACAGTCGCTGGACGGAGTGCCTCCTTTGATTTCGGCTTAGGAGATATTTTGAACCTCGATCGCGCCTTTGATGCGGGCTTGCGGGTGGAAGCGCAACGCGATCGGTTAGGGTTCATTCTGGATGGTTTCTATATCTCTGCGAGTGACAGTGGAGGCTTAGGGAGATCGTTCTCTGGTGGAAGTTTACTACAGTTTGCCCAACGAACCTCCCCAGACCGATTGCAGCAGTTTGTCCAACAGTTTGATCCAGCCAGCCTCCAACAGATTGCACAGCAGCTTGGACAACAGCAGATTGGACTAGACACGCCCGTCCAAATCTCAGCAAATGGACGTGTATCAATTCGTCAGATCACGGTTGATGCAGCGATATCCTATCGAGTCGTTGACACATCCTTAAATGACTCACCCGAAGAGACGAATTTTTATCCACGTCTAGTGATTGCCCCCATTGTCGGAGTGCGAACTAACTCTTTGAGGCAAACCATTGAGATAGATACTGTTCGCATCGACAACCTGCCGGTTCCGGATGATCGGCTGCCTACCATCGACGATCGAGAGTTTCGCTTCTCCAGAACTTTCGTTGAACCTCTGGTTGGTGCTCAGTTTGGGTTAGGCTTATCCGATCGCTGGGCCCTTGGACTGCGGGGAGATGTGTCTGGGTTTAATATTGGAGCCGATCGAAATTTGACCTGGAATTTGCTAGCAGGTGCTGAATATCGCCTATCCCGCCTTGCCTCCCTTCAGCTAGGCTATCGCTTTAACAGTTTTGACTTTGAGGATGGAGAAGGACTCAGACGAGCCAGGTTAAATTTACGACAGAATGGGCTTTGGCTGAGTGCAAGGTTTCAGTTCTGACAGGCTTGTTGCTCTATTCTTTGAGGACTGGGCGGGCAAGATGCCCACCCCACAAGAAGTTTTTAGTCCTCAGTCCTCAGTCCTCAGCACTTCCCCCTCACCCCACCTCATCCCAATAAATGCACACCATTCGGATATCAGAAACATTTTTAGGATCGATCGCCCGCATTCCTGCCGGAGTCAGATCAATAATGTGTTCATCAATCCACGGCCCGCGATCGTTGATCCGAACTTCGACAAAGGCTCCTGTGTGCTGATCAATCACCGTAACCCAGGCATCAAAGGGAATGGAGACATGGGCGGCCGTCAAATCTTTAGGGTTGAAGTCTTCTCCGTTCGCAGTGATGTGACCGTAATCATAATAGGTGGCAAGGCCGCATTGTTCATTTTGCAAGCGTTCTTGGCTGACGGGCGCAATGAGCCGATGTTCTTCAGGATTCCGCATTTCTGGCTGAATACTGGCCTGGGAGGTCAATGAAACGGCTAATAGGCAAAAAATCAGTGAAGGATTCCGCATGAATTCAGTGAAAATACGGCAATAACCACTCCACCTATTTAACTTACATCAAATGGATAATGCCAGGGTGTATGCTGTGTTATCAAAAGCAGCATAAGATCTGACTTCAACGAAATAGGTTCCTGGGGCGATCGACCTTGTTAGGGGAGCATTCCAGGTCGTTGAGGCAGATCCATAGGCAAGTCGTTCATCACCGTCAATTACCCCATTGCCATTGAGATCGCGGATTAGGCTGACATAGACGGCATCAGAAATGCCGCTCAGGGTTGCGTTGAATGTGCCAGATTTCAATGTAGTGAATTTGTAAAAATCGAGCGTATCCATCTTGCCCACTAGATCGTGAGCCACCAGAGAGGTATTGAGCGTGCCAAGGTTGTGGGTTTTGTTTAGGGTGGTTCCTGGATCGATGGCAATATTGCTGGGCTTAGGCGTTGTGGTCAGCGTCAGGTCGTATAGGGTATTGTTGAACTGACTAGAGGATTTCACTTCCATGAAATACGTTCCCTTCGGCAGGGTTTCAGTAATGGGAATGTTGCCGTAGATCGACCCATTTCCATGGGCAATCCGCTCATCACCATCAATGAAGCCATTGTTGTTTTTATCCCAAATCAAAGCAATATTTACAGAATCCGAAAGCCTGCTGACAGAGGCTCTGAAGTCGCTCACCGTGTTCAGCGTGAACTG
Source organism: filamentous cyanobacterium CCP2 (assembly GCA_003003615.1). Classification (GTDB taxonomy): domain Bacteria; phylum Cyanobacteriota; class Cyanobacteriia; order Elainellales; family Elainellaceae; genus Egbenema. Next base: position 8,403 of record PVWD01000043.1, read on the forward strand.
GTAATAGTCTGTGTTATCCGTTGCGCCAACGATTTCCTTCGCCGTGTAGCTTCTAGAGACAGAACCAACCGTATGGGCAGTTTTCAAGGTGTTACCAGGATCAACCAGAATATTGCTGGGTTTTGCCGTTGCAGAAAGGGACAGTTCATAGGAAGACACCCGATCGCTCAGGGTTCTCACTTCGACAAAATAGGTTCCCTGCGCTAGCGTCATCACAGCAGGAGTGTTGCCAAACGAGGAAGCATAGCCTGTAGCAATGCGTTCATCACCATCAACGAAGCCGTTATTGTTTTTGTCCCAAATCAGGTTCAAGTCAGTTCCCACCGTCACGCCGCCCAACGATGTGCTGAATTCGCTAATCTGATTCAGGCTAAATTTGTAAAGATCGACCTGATCTGAACCGCCGATCGATTCCTGATGGGTTTGGTTTCCCGTCAGTAGTCCGAGGGTACGGGCAGCAGTCAGGGTGTCTCCGGGGTCAATGATCGGAGCAGGCGGCATAGGAACTGGGCTGGAAGTGGAATCTGTTGCACCGATGCTCAGCCGATAGCGGGTATCCCCTTTGCGCCGATTGACCCGCAAGTAATAAGCTCCGGGTTCCAGTTCCGCAGAAACCGATTCCGCCGCTTTACCCTTTCGCATTGAGCGAGTCAGAACTGCGCCACTTTGATCTAACAATGTGAGGTTGGCATCGGCTTTAAGTTTGCTGAGAGAAGCAGTGAAATGACTCGATCGCTGCAAGGTGAATTTATAAAAGTCCAGGCGATCGGCTTTACCGACAAACCCTTTGACCGTTTTTGTGTCACTGATGGTTTGCAGGTCATGCGCTCCCCCCAGCGTATTATCGGCACGGCTGATAGACATAATGTTGAAAAAGTTGAGATGGTAGAAGTTCTTCTAAGCTATTCAGCGTACCAGCCGATCGCCATCCGCAAGAACACCAACTCCAACTCAGCACCTGCTAGGCATAGTTCGTTGAAGTCGCACTGATGACAGAACCCAAATCAGGAGCAAACACAACAGTGTAGTTGGGCGAAGTGCCTGTTACCCCTTCAAGGCGGGTCATGGCCGTGCGATCGGGTTTGCGGGGGGCAAAGGCAGAGTCAGCCTGCACCAACAGATTATTGCCACTAAAAGATAGATTTTTCACAGAAACAGAGTTTGTCTTAATCCCGTTTAAGGCCGTTAGGAAAGAAGCATGGCTTACAGTTCCAGTCAATGGATCGAGCTTGGCAAGAATGGCAACCTTACCGCCCCCGCCCCCTCCTGGACTGTAATCTGAATAGCTACGCAGCCAGCCATTTTGAGCAAAACGGCGGAAGTCCTCAGCGGGTGTACCTTGCGTTCCAGTGGAGGTAAAGGCAGCATATAACCGTCCAGTATTATTGTCCCAAAGTAAATGCGTCCCGCGACTATCATCGTTAGTCATTTCGTAATCATCGCGATACCAGTTCAGCCTGCCGTTGGTGAAGCTTGCCATCCAAGGATCTTGGTTGCCAATATCAGAACCCGTAGACACTTGGTTATAGCCAATATAAAGGGTTGTGTTGCCTGATGTGGTGCGGGTTGTTGCTTTGCCTTGAATTTGAGCTTCCGTTGGTGCATCGTCATTCAGGATTGTTAGGAGGGCCTTGGAGGTTCCAAGGGTTGCACCGTTGGTGGGGTTGCTCAGGCTCAAGCGCAAGACCTCTGCACTTTCAAAGGAAGCATCTTGGGTAATGGCGACAGTAAATGTTTTGCTGGTTTCTCCGGCATTAAAAGTGAGGACACCGCTCGTTGCAGTGTAGTCTTTTCCAGCTTGGGCAGTGTTGTCACTGGTGTTGTAGTTTACCGATACGGCTCCTGTGCTTCCATCTGTGCGAGTGACGGTAATGGTGGCCAGTCCTACCCCTTCGCCCACCCGGTAAGAGGAATTGCTAAAGGACAGCCGGCCGATTCCAGGAGTGGGCGTGGGAGTTGGGGAGATGGGAGTAGGAGTGGGAGTGGGCGAATTGTTAGGAGGAGAATTAGAATCGATCGGGATGGGATTTGTCAAATCAAAGCGAACGCCTTGAAGAATGGCTAAGTAATTTCCAGTGGCTTTATCTTGTAGTAGAGTATTACCTGCTTGCTTACCTGTTCCTGCGATCGAATTCAGTTGATTGGGTGAAAGTCCCACCAGTTGAAGGGCATCTTCTGTTTTGACAAAATCGGTGATTACCGTTGCGCCTGAAAGTTTGCGACTGCTCCACGCTTGGTTCAAAACAAACTTGTCTTGTCCGGCTCCTCCTGTCAAACGGTTTTTGCCGGGCCCGCCCATTAAAGTGTCATTCCCTGCCCCGCCAAGCAATGTATCATTTCCCTTGCTGCCAGTTAACTGATCGTTTCCACTTCCCCCTAACAATCGATCGTTTCCACTTCCCCCGTTTAGCGTATCATTGCCCGTTTCTCCCGCTAAAGTATCATTACCTTTATCACCAAACAATCGATCGTTTCCGGCTCGTCCATAAAGTTTGTCATTTCCCCTTTTGCCCTTTAGCACATCATGACCGGCATTACCACGAAGTATGTTGTCTCGTCGATCGCCCACTCGCGTTAATCCAGAGGTACTTTGGCTGCGAAACCGAGGCAGTCCACTGCCTAACCTCGTTGAGTTGGAGAGTGAGCCAAAAGCTGTATCGAGTAAACCTGCACTGGAATTCTGAGCATTTAGCGGCAAGGATGCATCTGAGACTGGAGACAAGTGTGAATTGAAGCCTGAAGCAAACATGACTACCTCTAGGAATTTAGAATCTGAATTGAAAAATTGCTAGGTTGAGATAAATAGGAAATTGCCATTCATCTTCGTCACAGTGAAAACACTGTTTACGCATGAAGATGCATAAAAACTGAACCCCTCTCAGCATGAAATGGCGATCGCTCTAAGAACTAGAATGCGATCGAACCTGGAATGCCAAAATAGATAATTTAAGACTGACGATTTTCAGCATTTCGCTGGAACTCTGGTTTGCGAAAACTGCCTTTCTGATTGGTAAATGCTTGGCTGGCTGGTAAATGTTGTTCCCTACGGCGCAAACCCCGTTCGTACCGTTTCTGTTTTACTGGGAAACGATCGTCAATGCCCTCAGAGGTTTTGCGGAGGATAGGCTTAAAGTTTTTGTGAAACGATCAGAGGAATTACGCCTGAAAATGTGGAGGCAAAGGTGGAGATTGTTTTAACCTTAGATAGGTTTTCTCGAATTTGACACAATCAAGACTTACGCAGTTGCCTTGAGATCAATCTCAGGCTCAAAGCGAAAACCTATTGATGGAAGTTAACCGATCGCTTCCTGAGCAAGGAGGGTAGGTTCGGGCAACTCGCCGTTTTCCTATTCGCTCTCATCCTTGAGCCGGGAGATATCCCAATTATCTCCACGTTCAGCAATTCAATCACGAGAAAATCTTCTGAATTGCCCTTGCTTACCCGCATCTGTGCGCTATGCCAGACTCATCGCTCATTTCTGGTAATAACATTCACCATTCATCAGAGATTTCTAATTTCTTCAAATCGGTAGGCGGACGATCGCTGCTCCAGGCCCACCAAGCCGTTCCACATTGACAGTGATAAAATTCTTGCCATTTGCGGCGATGATCTTCAGTGAAGACAGGCGATCGACGGTTAATCCAAACTTGGTGCGCTTCAAGAGGGGATGCTTTACAAGTTGGGCAACTAAATGCATTAGCGTGGGTTGCAGGTTGAGTCCAGTCGGGAGGGGTCGGAGCGAATGCATCCATTCTGTAAGCTGATAAGGGAGGTGACATTTACAGGATAAAGGATAAAAGCGGCAGGATCGAGAATTGGGAAGGGCACGACGGAAACAAAGATAGGCTCGTCTTCAATTCCTGATTTCCGAACCTTCATATTAGAGCGATCGAACTTTTTTTCTCGTATAACAGAAGAAGAGCTTGTCGGTCATGAGGTCATTTGTTAAGTTATTTATCTTTTTGAGCTTCGTCTTAGCTAATTTCCTCTGCCTTCTACCCTAGTGAGGAATTCTAGAGTCACCATGAAATCGTAGAATTTAAATGTTGCAGGTTTCAAAGTTCACCTCTGGAGTTCAAGCTCTAAATTCAACGCTCCAATATACAGTACAGCCATGACGGACTTATATTGCTCTGAAGATGCCCAACAAATTCTTAAAATAGCGATCGATCGCCAAGCAGAAGCCGGTGAATTAACTCGATCGCAGCTATTTGAAATTGCCGCAGAGTTGAATATTTCGGCAGCGGATTTAATGGCGGCAGAACAAGAATGGCTTGTCCGCAGCAATGAGCTAGAAGAGCGCAATCAGTTTATTCGGCTTCGGCAAAGTCGGTTTCATGGGCGTTTGGCAAAGTACCTGATTGTCAATGCGTTTTTGCTGGTTCTTAACCTGGTAACGGGTGGAAGCTGGATACTGTACATTGCGATTCCTTGGGGCATAGGGGTCGCACTGGATGCGTGGAGAACTTATAGAGTTGATGCTGCTGAATTTGATGAAGCGTTTCAACACTGGCGGCAACGGCAGCAAATTAAACGATCGGTGTCTACTGTGTTGAGCCGATTCAATCAGTGGATTGCTGGCTAATGGTGGAACCAAATGCTTCTACCCCAAAGCGGCGTTACGTACTGGTTTGTCAATACCGTTCCTGCGCCCGGAATGGTTCAGCAGAGGTTTTGGCAGCATTTCAGTCCACTGTACCGGCTGGTGTTTTTGCAGGCGGCAGTGATTGTATGGGGCAATGTGCTTCTGGCCCAACGGTTCGAGTGATGCCCGATGGAACCTGGTATTGCCGAGTCAAGCCTAGCCATATCCCAACGATCGTTCAACAACACTTATACGAAGACCATCTCGTTGAACCGCTGCTTCATCCTCGATTTCATCCTCGTCCTGATGCCTACCGTTAACTTTTGTAGGGTCGTGTCAGGAATCTGGGACTGCGGGATAAATAAAGCATATCCATAGGGGATTTTGAAATCTGCGTTGGCTGAGTGGCGGGGAAGGAAATAATGGCGTGGACGGTGGTCGGGCTTGTTTTTCTGGTGATTGGTGCAGTTCTTTTCTTCGTGCAAAAAAGTGAACGACACAAGGCATTTTCCATTCGATCGGCACAAACAGTAACCACCTCTGAACTCGCCCACCTAGCAGGGGAAATCGCCAAGGAAATTGGTGGCGGCAGTTGGCAGGATTATGTCAAAGTATCAGGCGTGATTGAGTGCGATCGTCCTATTGTGTCAGAGCTTCGGCAAGAACCATGTGTGTACTACACCATGACGGTGATACGAGAGTATGAGGAAACCGTCACTGAAAAAGATAGCAGAGGCAAAGCCCGCACCGAAACCCGAAGAGGGTCTGAAACCATTTCCAGTAATAAACAGTCTGTTCCGTTTTGGCTAAGAGACTCATATGGCGCGATCGAAGTGAACCCAGACGGAGCCGATATTGAAACGGTCAAGATTTTGGATGAATTTCGTCCTGAACAGCCGATCGGCGGGATGCTCTCCTATGGGCGGTTTTCCCGAGATGTAGGTTATGGTGATCATCGTCGCACATTGGGCTATCGCTACATTGAATCTGTCTTGCCCTTACAGCGTCGAATTTTTGTGTTGGGCGGTGTATCTGACAGGGAAAATCGGCTCATGCTGCATAAGCCACCTGAATCAGATAAACGGTTTATGATTTCGCTGAAAACTGAACAGGAATTGACCCAATCTGCCGATCAAGGGGCAAGGCTAGGCACCTATGCAATGGGTGCTTGCTTGGCGATCGGTGTGATTTTGCTGATTGCGACTGCGTTTTAACTGTGACTGCGTTTTAACTGCGACTGCGTTTTAACTGTGGCTGCGTTTCAACATATCACCCTTTGATGAAGGATATTAACCAATCATCTTTACTCAGCCGATTCATCAGCATTGCCCAACAAATCGCTTGGTAATATAGCAGTTATGAAACTGGTAAGCGAATGCAAATTTGCTAAAGTGATCATCCATACTCATCTGGTTTTAACAAGCAGAACATACTTCAACTTCAACAATGATGAAAGTTTTGCCGTTTATTTTCAGCGATCGCAAGCTGGCATTGCTTTAATTCTGATGTATTTACATTGAAAGTAAAAACGCTTACCTGTGAAGCAAACCTCACCCTTTAGTTGGATGCGTAGAGGGTCTGAGATTGCATGATGTCTTGCAAAGATTTGTACGTGTAAAACTCTGTTTTTAGGTTAGGACAAGGATTATTTATGTAAGCTATTTGGAATTTATTAGTGAAAATAAATAGCCTACCTCTATCAAAGCAAAAAACAGAATGAGGAATACATTTTTTCTGTAAAAAATTAATATTTAAATCCGCTCATAGAGATACAGAGGAACTTGTCCCTAGCAGGAGTGGCAATCTTTTATTGAAGGATAAGTTTAGGTTACTGGATTAACGTATTTATCTAAGGAGAAAGTTCAATGCCCCTTCACAAGATTAGAGATTTTGCTCCAGACTACCGCGATTACTTTGGTGATCACGACATCATTGGTTACAGCGTCTATTCTGGTGATGATAAAGTCGGTTCCGTTGATGATCTCTTGGTGGATGATGATGGCAAATTTCGCTATCTCGTGATCAATACAGGTGCCTGGATTTTTGGTAAGAAAGTTTTATTGCCGATCGGTCGCTCTCGCATGAGCTATTCTGATAAGCGAGTTTATGTCGATGGTTTGACTCGCAATCAGGTAGAAAACATGCCAGAGTATACTGGTCAAGAATCATTGGATTTTGACCAAGAAGAGCGGGTAAGAGGCGTTTACCGGGATATGGGCACAACGTCTGGAACCGTTGCAACAGGTGATGTTCCTGCTGAGAGAAGTTCGGCACTGGAAAGCGGGGCACCTTTAGATCCTGCTACAACCGCTGGAACTCAACGCACTACTGCTTACGATCGCAACACCTATAAGTACGATCGCGATCCTGCTCTCTACAACATGAGTGAGCAAAACCACCAAAACCTCAGACTTTATGAGGAGCGTCTCATTGCAAATCGGACTCGCCATAAGACGGGTGAAGTCGCGGTTGGCAAGCATGTTGAAACGGAACAGGCACGGGTTTCAGTTCCAGTTGAAAAGGAGCGTGTTGTCATTGAGCGTGGCACACCCACCGATGCCGGACGTGCGGTTACTCCGGGTGATGATGCATTTACCGAAGGCGAAGCAGTGCGAATGGAGGTTTATGAAGAAACTCCTGATATCCGTAAGGAAGCTTTCGTTCGGGAAGAGGTAAATGTCCGTAAGGAAGTCGATCGCGACACTGTGGAAGCTAACGAAACCATTCGCAAAGAACAGCTTGATGTAGATAAGGAAGGACGGGTCATTGAGGGCCCTGATCTCGATCCTCGCAATCGTGATCCTCGCAACCGTGATCCTCGCAATCGCGATCGGCGCTAGTGCCTTTGCTGATACTGTTTGTATCTGTTAACCATACACCCGTTAACAATACGTTTAGCGTTAACAAGCAGTGTCTATTGGAGTACACCAATCTAAGATATTTCCATTGATATCCAGTTGCTGTACTTCATACAAATCAGGTTTTGGTATGTGCTGTATTACCGTTCATGTGCCAAAACCTGCTTATCTTTATCCGCTAAACGATTAGCTTTTTATTGAAAAGGAAACCGAAATGAACGACGATCGGAATCCCATTTACCCAACCAATGCCTCTTCTCCGCTCGACCCAGCCCTTTCAGACCCGGCTTATTCAGATCCAGCTTATTCAGACCCAACCTATTCAAATCCTCCTAATCCTACCGATCGCGAAAGGGCGACACTCCGCTTGCTGGAAGAACGTTTAGCAGTCAACCGTTATCGGCGTAAAGTTGGCGAAGTTATTATTCGCAAAGTGGTTGAAACCCACATGATTCAAGTTCCAGTCCGTCGAGAAAAACTGGTTGTTGAACAGGTCAGTCCAGAACGCAAACAGCTTGCATCAGTTGACTTAGGCAAAGGTGAGCTTTTTGGCGTTGAGTTCATGCAGGCAACGGATGATGTAAGTTCTCTTGAGGGAAGGGAAACCTTTATTAGTGCCAAAACTGCCAGCCGAATTTTAGAAGAAATTGCTGAGAATCCAACTTATCGATCGGCGAGAGTCAAGGTTGTTTTTGAAGACACTGCGCTACAAGCAACCTATGAACAGTGGCTAAGTCGGCATTTATCTGAAAATCCTTCACTGTGAGATTGAACTAATTCAAAATTCGTCATCAAATCGATTAATGCGATCGTTTTTGAGCGTACCTTTGGGTGTGAGCAAAATTTGCCAAAGTTGGTTTTTTCGGGCGCGAAAGGAGCCTGCACAGCTAAGAAGATAGTACGTCCACAGGCGGTAAAATCGATCGCTATAGTGATCTTTTAGCCGCTCCCAATTTTGTCGAAAATTTTGGAACCAATGCATGAGGGTTTTGTCATAGTCTGTGCCAAAGTTGTGCCAATCTTCTAAGACCATTAACCCTTCAAAGGCAGTAGCAATTTGTTTGGCGGATGGGATCATTGAATTCGGGAAAATATAGCGTTCAATCCAAGGATCAGAACGAAGATAAGACTTATTTGTGCCGATTGTGTGTAAGAGAAACCGACCGTTTTCTTTCAAGCAGCGTCGCACACATTCAAAATACGTATGGTAATTCTTGTACCCGACATGCTCAAACATGCCAACGGAAAAAATGCGATCGAACGGTTCATTGAGATCTCGATAATCTTGCAGCCGAATTTCCACTGGTAGTCCCTGGCAAAGCTGCTGGGCAAACTCTCTTTGCTCCTGAGATATCGTAATACCCACCACTTCAACTTGATAACGTTCTGCCAAGTATTTAGCAGTTCCTCCCCATCCGCAGCCAATGTCTAGCACTCGCATTCCAGACTGTAGGTTTAACTTACGGGCAATCAAGTCTATCTTGGCAGTTTGCGCTTCTTCCAGCGTAGAGGCATTTTTCCAATAGCCACAACTGTAAATCATGCGGCGATCGAGCATACATTGGTAGAGTAGATTGCCCAAATCATAATGATATTTTCCGACTTTAAAGGCATTCTGAAGCGATTGCAAATTGAACAGTTTTGCCTGAAGAATATGTAAATAATTCCACGATTTGAGGGAATTGTTAATGTCGCCGCGCAACACCCGATAAAACAATTCATCTAACTGGTTACAGTTCCACCAACCATCAACATAAGACTCACCTGCTGCCATCGATCCTTCTGATAACAACCGAGCATACAATTGTTCATTGCGAACTTGAATATCCCACGGTCGATCGCCATTAATTTGTACATCTACCGCATTTAGAAGAGCCTGAACCGTTTCTTGGAGATGGGAGTTTACGGAAGAAGGAGAATGCTTTAGAAGAACCATACTGCAAATCCTCGTCTGATATTGGCAATGGGTTAATCCACAACACTAGAAATGAGGTTCGCTAATTATGATGATGCTGTAATTTGAGTTTAGTCATTTTGGTAATTCATCTTCGGAAGAATTACGGTTTGTAATGATTTAGGACTTACACATTTGCTTCCTACATTCCCTAGCTCTGTGGACTTGGAAATATCAGGTTGCAACATCGTGATAGGTTAAAATTTCGGTGCATCCGGCTTTATTGCTTAGGCAACGTACTTTATTCGGTAATTCCTTCATGGTGTCTCTGGTTGCAACCCATTCTTACAAATGTTTTGACGGTACCGTTCGCTTTTATCGTCACCCTTCTTCAGCCTGTAACAGCGAGATGAAATTTGCCGTGTATCAGCCTCCCCAAGTGGCATCCCAACTTGTTCCTGTGCTATATTTTCTCTCCGGACTCACCTGCACGGAAGAAAATTTCATCACTAAAGCTGGGGCACAGCAGTTTGCAGCTCAATACGGTATCATGCTGGTTGTTCCTGATACGAGTCCTCGCAAGACGGGCATTCCTGGCGAAGAGGATGACTGGGATTTTGGCTCAGGGGCGGGGTTTTATGTAGATGCTACCGAAGCTCCCTGGAATGCTCATTACAAGATGTATCACTACGTCACCGAAGAACTGCCTGCCCTGATCGCCAAGCATTTTCCTGCAAATCCCGATCGCCAGGGCATTTTTGGGCATTCAATGGGGGGACATGGTGCGTTAGTGTGTGCCTTGCGAAACCCCGATCGCTACCGTTCCGTTTCTGCGTTTGCCCCGATCGCCGCTCCCATGCAAAGTCCTTGGGGGCAAAAGGCATTTACCAACTATTTGGGAAGCGATCGGGAAAGCTGGAAGGCTTATGATGCCAGCGAATTGGTGATCCAGCGTCCCTTTCATGACACGATTTTGATTGACCAGGGCATGGCGGATTCATTTCTAGAAAAACAACTCATGCCCGATGTATTTGAACAGGCCTGTGCAGCAGCTGGACAATCACTCCAGCTACGCCGACAGGACGGCTATGATCACAGCTATTACTTCATTTCTAGCTTCATGGCAGATCATCTGCGTCACCATGCTGAACGGCTCTGTTAAAACAACAAATTCAATTCAGATAGTTGCCTGAAATTCTTGTGGGGTGGGCATCTTGCCCGCCTAGCCAAAAAGGCAGAATGGTCAGGACTTACGCAAGCTCTGTTTCATACCTCCAGATTTAGCGTAAGGTGGGCAGTGCCCACCCTACAATTGAAGGTTTTGCGTAAGTCCTGATGGTATAGGACATATAACCCTACGCAAGCACGTTAAGACAGTTCGTAATGCCAAACCTATCCGTTTTGGGTTTCAGTCACCTGAAATTGCCCCAACCCTTCCATCCGTTGCCATAATCCACCAAAAACAACAGGCACCTCACTCATCTGTAAGATGCCTAAACAATTTATAGGGAAAATATTTTAGGGAAAATAGCTGATGGGTGAACCGGCTTAGAATATCGTCAAGATATACAGCAGCGAGAACAGCACAATCCAGATGATATCGACAAAGTGCCAGTAGATCTCAGCCATCTCAATGCCGGTATGTTTGTGGGAAGAGTAATGCCCCGGACGGCGCGATCGCCACAGCACACCCAAAATCAGCAACAGTCCCACAAAAACGTGCAGCCCGTGGAAGCCCGTCATCAGGTAGAAGCAGTTGGAAAAAATATTGGTGCTTAGTCCGTATCCTAAAGTCGCGTATTCATACGCCTGACCCAACAGGAAGACTGCACCCATAATTGCCGTGATGATGTACCACTTCCGCATTCCTTTGACATCATCCTGCTTAATGGCTTTGTCGCCATAATGAATCACAAAACTACTGGACACCAGAATGATGGTGTTAATGGTAGGCAGCAGCAATTCAACTTCTGTTCCCTCCGGAGGCCAGGCTTCAGCAGCACCCCGTAGGAGTAAGTAAGCGGCAAAAAATCCGCCAAACATCAAAGATTCTGACATCAAGAACGTTAACAGTCCCCAAACTCGCAGATCAGGATGTTCTTCATGGGCACCAACGGCTTCAGAAGCGGCGTAGGAGTTGAGTTCTGCTTTGGAGGGGTCGATCGTGGAACCTTGCATAAGCGTAGGAGGCAAATTGAACGTTTAGTAGTTAAAAGGCGATCGGCGATCGAGGGGTTTGGGAATTGGAGGCAGGGGGTTGAGAATCAGTGACGGGTAATGGGTGATTGGCAGTAAGTTTAGCCTTTGGCTGAGATCGGGTGATTGAATATCGATCGGTGTCTCGCCTCTATTACCTCTAACCTAACACCCATTACCAATGACCCATTCCCGATTCCCCAATCCTTAACGACTTGAAACAGCAACCTCTTCTTCGGCTGGCGCACTCCGACCGTTCATGCCATATGCATAAGGGCCATTCGTCACCACTGGAAGCACCTCCCAGTTCTCAATCATGGGCGGAGAGTCGGTTGTCCATTCTAAGGTCAGAGCATTCCAGGGATTACCCGATGCCTTTTCACCCCGCGACCAACTCCAGATAGCGTTGATCAGGAATGGAACGGTGGAGAATGCCAACACAAATGCACCGATCGTACAAAGTTGGTTGACGGTGGCAAACTGCGGGTCGTACATGGCAACTCGACGGGGCATTCCCTGCAAACCAAGCTGGTGCATCGGTAGGAACGTCAGGTTTGTGCCGATAAAGGTCATGACGAAATGAATCCGTCCTAGGGTTTCATTCATCATGCGTCCCGTCATCTTGGGATACCAGTGATAAATTCCGGCATAGATCCCAAACACAGAACCGCCAAACAGCACGTAGTGGAAGTGGGCCACCACATAGTAGGTGTCGTGAACGTGGATATCAACCGGAGCCGTTCCCAGCGTCACCCCACTCAGACCACCCAACACAAACATTGCCAGCAGGCCCACCGCAAACAGCATGGCACTGGTAAAGCGAATCTTACCGCCCCACAAGGTTGCCACCCAGCTAAAGATTTTCACTCCTGTGGGAACGGCTACGATCAGCGTCGAAATTGTGAAAAACAGACGCATCCAGGGAGGGGTGCCACTGGTAAACATGTGGTGTACCCAGACAAACAGCCCTACCACACAGATAGCCAAACTGGAATAGGCGATCGCCTTGTAGCCAAAGATGGGCTTGCGGGCATGAACCGGAATCACCTCCGACATAATGCCAAAGATCGGCAGGATCATCAGGTAGACGGCTGGGTGGGAATAAAACCAGAACAAGTGCTGGTACATCACCACGTTGCCGCCTTCATCGGGCTTAAAGAAAGACGTGCCAAAGTTAATGTCAAATAAGAGTAGCGTCAGACCGGCCGCCAAAACGGGAGTAGAGCAGAGGGCGAGCAGCGATGTTGCCAAGATTGCCCAGCAGAACAGGGGCAGTTCATCCCACTTGAGGCTGGGAACCCGCATTTTGATGATGGTCACGATAAAGTTGACCGAACCCAAAATGGAGGAAGTCCCCACCAGGACGATCGCCAGAATCCACATGGATTGAGCGACGTTCGCTGTGATCTCGCTGAGGGGTGGGTAGGAAGTCCATCCTGCCTGCGCTCCTCCAAAGAAGAAACTGCCCAACAGCAAGAGTCCGGCGGGTGGGTTGAGCCAGTAGGCAATGGCGTTTAGCTTGGGGAAAGCCATATCCCGTGCCCCAATCATTAGGGGAACCAGGAAGTTACCGAAACCACCGATCGCCGCAGGCACAATCCACAGGAAGATCATGATCGTCCCGTGGTTGGTCAAGAAGGCGTTATAGAGGCTGGGATCGATGAAGTCGGGGTCAGGTGTTGCTAGCTCTGTCCGCATGGCAACGGCCATCAGCCCACCAATTAAGTAGAAAACAAATGAAGTAACGAGATACTGAATGCCGATGACTTTATGGTCAACGTTGAAGGTGAAATAGTCATACCACTTCCACGCCTTGTGAGCGTGTTCATGTTCAGTTGCATGACTTGGAATAGAAACTTCTGCTTGGGTCATAGGTCGTGTTGATAAAAGTCGGAAACTCCCAGGCGTTTAGAGATGCTCAATTGAGCTAAGGATGGCTGTGCAGTTGGGCGATCGTATCTCCTGTGATGCCCATTTCTTGGGAATAAGGCTCCAAGAATTCTGAGGGGGTCATGGCGGCTGGGTTACTGGCGATCGTCTGATTGGTATCTTTCTGAGCCACCCGATTTTGCTCTATCCACTCGCCAAATTCTTCAGGGGTATGAACCACAACTTGCGATCGCATCCCACCGTGATAGCTGCCACACAGTTCAGTACAGACGACAGGATAGGTTCCAGGCTTCGTGGCCACAAACCGTAGCTCGGTTCGTTCACCGGGGATCGCATCCTGCTTTAGGCGAAACTGGGGCACCCAGAAGGAATGAATCACATCTTGGGCCGACAGGTTCAGCAGTACATCTGCCCCAACCGGAACGTGAAGCTCACCCGCCATAAAGTTTTCTTCGGGATAGTTAAACAGCCAGGCAAACTGAATTCCGGTGACGTTGACGACCAAATCAGCAGGCTTCGAACTCTGGTTTGCAGCACCAATGCCATACTTGGCTTCGCCTTCCTCCACGCCTTCCGCATCCGCCAACAACGGCATCACATCCCCCCCAATGGGTGAGTCATTTGAAGGAGCTTGAGCAACCAGCGTAGATTTTGGTGAATGATGCGCCATCATCGTGTGTCCCGGACTCAAGCCGCCCATTTCCTGGAACACAGCGACACTGTAGATACCCAGACCAATGACGATAATGGCGGGGATCGCTGTCCAGAAGGCTTCTAGCGGCAGGTTTTCTTCAATGGGAATCCCATCTTCCTCATCGCCTTCCCGCTTGCGAAACACAATCAGAAAGTAAAGGAGGGCACCTTCAACCACCAGAAACAGGGCTGTGCCGATGACCATCATCACATTGAACAAGCCGTCTACTAGGGGGGCTTGCTCCGATGCTTGTTCTGGCAAAAGACCGTGATTCTGCCCAACCCACAGGCTAATTAGCGTCACTGCAACACCAGCCGTTAGAGTTAGGAGTGAAACGGGAATCTGTTTCATATGTCTAGGTCAAATTTCCTAATCATTACACTTTGATGCAGGGATCTTGTTGATGCAGGAATCTTGGTCAAACCAGCGGAGTTTACGCTAGCCTCTCCAAATTGCCGCAAATCACTCACGCTAAAATAATCGTCCAAGCTTGGTGATGCTTCAGGCTCAGTGATGCGAACAACCCGCAGTGTGAATTTCACTCCCGATAATGAAGCCTGAACCAAATCAGACCTCAGCTAACAGGTTAAGCCGATCGCAGTAGAAAGCTGTTGCTTCTTAAGATAGATATAAGGATCAATTGAACTAATCTCTCAGCATTTTCCACCAAAATTTTGGTTGGAAGGGAAGCATCTGAATTGAGTCAGCCAGTCGTCGATGTCGGTAAGAAAAACTTGCTTGATCTCGGCTCACCTCTTGTTAACAAGAGTTTAAATTTTGAACCAAATTTCTAATTGAATCGATCGCGTTAATCGATCGTGCGTTGAGCCGAAGACTGCCTATTTTTAGAACCTTTCAGAATGCTTTTTTCCACACTACAACCCAAAGTCTGCTGGAAAAAATGAATGATGGGGCACCAATTTTTGCATCAATGTAAAGAGTTTTGCCCCCCTATTCTAGCGTTTGATGAAAAAGGATGGTGTGATCTCTCCTATCGATAATTTTCTTAATGGGGTGGAGTTGCTCAAAGCTAGTTTTTTTCAACAAAAATGCAGCAAAGTGTAAACTATATAACTGTTTTCGGTGGCTTTTTTGATGCAGAGATGGCTGTCGAAAGGTTAGGCGATCGGCAAACCGCTTGTTAAGATGAGATTTGATAACTTGTAATATTGAACGATCGCTGTGACAGTAAAACCAGAGTGGCTGCGGGTTAAGGCTCCTCAGTGGGAGCGGGTCGGTGGAGTTAAAAGCATTCTGCGCGATTTGGGGCTGAATACCGTTTGCGAAGAGGCCTCCTGCCCCAACATTGGGGAATGTTTCAATGCTGGAACCGCGACCTTTTTGATTATGGGCCCTGCCTGCACAAGGGCTTGCCCCTATTGTGATATTGATTTTGAGAAAAAGCCCAAAGCCCTTGACCCAACTGAACCCGATCGCCTTGCCGAAGCCGTCCGCCGGATGAAGCTAAACCATGTGGTGATTACCTCCGTTAACCGGGATGATTTGCCTGATGGAGGGGCTTCCCAGTTCGTTCAGTGCATTACTGCCACTCGCGCCCTTTCCCCCGACACCACGATCGAAGTCTTAATCCCCGATTTGTGCGGCAATTGGGAAGCATTGGCAACGATTCTGCAAGCCAACCCAGAGGTGATGAACCACAACACAGAAACGATTCCTCGCCTTTATCGCCGCGTTCGCCCTCAAGGAAATTACGATCGCACATTGGAACTGCTCAACCGATCGCGCCAACTGGCTCCCCACGTCTACACCAAGTCAGGAATGATGGTGGGTTTAGGCGAAACGGATGCGGAAGTGCGGCAGGTGATGCAAGACCTGCGATCGGTGGATTGCGATATTCTCACCATTGGGCAATACCTCCAGCCCAGCCAGAAGCACCTAGGGGTACAGGATTTCGTCACGCCAGAACAGTTTGATGCTTGGCGCAAATTTGGCGAGTCGATCGGGTTTCTTCAGGTCGTCTCTTCTCCTCTCACTCGCAGTTCTTACCATGCTGAACAGGTGCGGGAACTGATGGCTCAGCACCCGCGATCCAAGCAGTTTTCAGATGGGTAGACCACAGTAGGGCTGGGGAGTAGGGAGTGGGGAGTGGGGAGTAGTGTGGCTTAACCAAATGAAAATCGCCGTAAGAAACGTAAACATTCCTACTGCACAGGGGCGATCGACATTTCTAAGTTGGCAAACGAACTGCGCTCAGTTCCCAAACTATCGAGTCCGGAGAATCCCTTGGAATGGTCAGTTTTGGTTAGGGTGACTCCATACTGAACTGGTTCAGATTCAAAGCTGAAGCCCGTCGCTGATACAGCCTCGCTCTCAAACAGGTCGATCGCCAGTTCGGTGAGGGCGCGTGGATCAGTCCAGCGTCCTGTTTCTGGATCTCGCCAGCTAAAGACGTTTGCGGTAGTGGGGGCATCATGTTCTGTCTCGGCGATCGGCGTTTTGTCACCGAACATGGCGATTTTTGTTAACGGATCAAACTGGTCGCCCTCGGTGATGTAGGTGGCTCTGATGCCTGAAGCTGACCAATCCTCCCCACAGTCATCGATCGTGGCGTGAGATAAGTCTGCAATAAATACGCCATTCTCGCCCAAAACTTCCATATTGACTTCGGGCGTATCGGCATTGGTGACAATCAGTGCCGTGTTTTCATCCACACCAAAGGTGAGTGATTCCCCCACTTCATCTGCCAACCGCACAATGCGCCCCTGCCGTCCACGTTCACTGAAGTGGCTGTCGAGCAAGCCGTAGTTGAAAAACCCTAGCCCGCCCAAGGGGTTGTAAAACAAATCTCGCACAAAGGGTGGAGAACCAACTAGGGGAGTTGCATCGTTCACCAACGCCTCGTAGCTTTCTCCCTCCGTGATCATGGGCGAACTAGTCTGCACTGCTGTTCCTGCACTGGTTCCAGCCACGATCGCACCTGCCTCATATCGATCGCGGAGAGCCTGGAAGACAGGAGTTTCTGTGCGAGTGCCCGTCTCTGAGTCTTCAATGAAAAAGCTTTCAGTGATAAACGACTGATCGCCTCCACCAAAAATAAAAGCATTGCGGCTGTTGATTTGGGCAATCAGTTCTGGATTGTCTTGTTGCTGTTCGTAGTTGTCAATGTGGAACGGAATCCACTCTACATCGATCTCAGCATCGGGAAACTGCTCTTCTAAATACAACTCGTACAGATCTCTAAAATCCTGCACATACAGTTCGCCGTTTTCCTCTGCCCGTTCACCACTCGAAGATGCTGTTGTAAAGATGCCAATTTTAGCCCCCTCAACGCCACCCGCCCGATTCAAAATATCCAGATAAATTGAGACACCATACGGATCTTGGGTTTCTGGAAACTGCCAACCCCCTCCCACTAAGATTAATGTTTTTGAAGGGGCAGGAGTTGTGGACTCGTCCGAGTTAGAGGAATCACTGTCTAGCCAACCATAGTCGATCGCTCCCAATCCATTCGGAGGATTGGAAAATAGAGCCTGTCCACTCAACAGACTATCCACTGAAGTAGCACTTGCAACCATAAAAAAAGATGTAGTGTAGGAACGAAATACCGAAGCTAGGGCGCAGAGTAGGGGCTGGTTCAGCCAACCCTCTCCATGCCTTGAAGCCTCGTCATCGTACCTTGCCCTTTCTTGTCCAGAAGGAAATTTAATGAAAAGCTTATAACTTTTTGGCGTTGCTGCTTTAACGCACCCTACTGAATATGCAATGCCCTCAGCATGTGGTATGTAATCAGCAATTGCGTTAGGGCAAGCGGATAGCTTTGCAAAGTTTCACCCGTTGTTCCAACCACTTTACCCAAATCGTCATTTCCTTCTAGACTACAGAACTTACTCAGATTGGGAACTTCATTGCACAACATGCGCTCTAGCTGCCTGACCTGCTCTGCCGTTGCGTGCCCATCCACCTCCAACACATCAACAGGTTTGCCCATGTCGCGATCGAGTTCTAGCCGGACTGCCGATCCTAAATGGTTGCCATCTGAGTCGAGAATGTCTGCAAAATCAGGATGGGGAATGGTTGGGCGCAGCACCAGACGCACATTTAACAGCAAATCATCATGTTCAGAACCGCCATTGGACGGGTAAAAGCTAACCACTACATCTGCCCATTGACGCTGAGGGCGAATAAACGACTCTGAATCAGGTTCGCGTTGGCGCAGTTGTTCTAGAACTTGATCTTCGGTGTAGCCACGCTTCCGAGTGTCTCGCTTCACCTTCCAGGTCGATCGCAAATCCTCTGGAGGAGCCAGGTACACTTTGACATCGTAGCTCTCTCGCATACCCCGTGTAGAATAGCCCAGCAACCCTTCTACAATGACAAACTTGTTCGGCTTAATGTATTCTGGCGGATCAAACGCGCCCGTACTGTGGTTATAAATGGGTTTAAGAATCGACTGCCCCGTGCGAAGCAAAACCAAATGCTGCTGAATAATATCGAGGTAGTTACAGTCGGGGTGGAGGGCCGAAATTCCTAACTCTGCCCGCTGTTGGCGATCGTAGCGATGGTAGTCATCGGTGCAAATAATCGTGACATTCTCTTCACCCAATATTTGAGCAATGCCGCGTGTCAGTGTGGTTTTACCTGCGGCACTGTCGCCAACAATGCCGAGAACAATTGGGCGATCGGGCATGGAACCTCCTAGTCAAAGACTTGGGACTGAGACGATGGGAAAAACTTAGAGAGTAAGTTTCATTATTTTAAGGGCATTCGGGATCATTCCGAGAACGAGATAAAAATCAAGTTTTTTATCAACAAACCCACAAAACACCCACGCTTGAGATCATAGAAAACATTAGGATCAAATTCTTCTGATGAATTGACCATTTTGGCTCAAGTCTTTGAATGCATGGTGGACAGTATTCACACTCGCGAAGAACAAATTAAAGAAAGCCAAAGAATAGAATATGAAACACGACTTGCCCTGGAAGAAGAACGCGAACTGAATGAGTTAAAATCGCGATTTGTATCAATGGTATCCCACGAATTACGCACGCCGCTTACTGTTCTTCGCACCTCTATTGAACTGCTAGAACAATACGGGCATCTTGCCAGCGATACAGAGAAAAATCCCAAAGAATGCAGCCCTGCTTATGTTGACCCTATACCGTTGCGATCGATTTTAATGAATTTGCTTTCCAATGCCATTAAATATTCTTCTGCGGATCAGCCGATCGAATTAATTCTGGGCTGCACATCGAATATGTTCATCTTTAAAGTTCAAGATCATGGAATTGGGATTCCCAACGGTCTGCCTTTCAAAAAAGCTAAATCTTGCGGAACATCCTGCCCAGTTTACGGTCATGAGAATTAACCCATTATTGGGTTCTGAATGACCGAAGAATCAACCGATTGCAGGGAGGGGGCTGCTCAATCTGACCTGTAATCGGTTGAACGACATCGGGTGATATGGGGTACATGATGCGCTCATGTACCCTTTAATTTTGAGCGTTCTATCTCACACAAGCGACTGGACAAACTCCACAAACCGCGCCATGCCCTTATGAATATTGTCTGAATGGGTGGCGTAGGATAGGCGAACACAATCATCTGCACCAAAGGCAATGCCGGGAACCGTTGCCACCTGATACTTTTCAAGTAGTGTATTGGAAAAATCCAGCGACTTCATGCCCGTTTTGCTGATATTGGGAAACATATAAAACGCGCCATTGGGCTTGGGGCAAGTGATTTCGGGTATGGAATGCAGATATTCCAGCATCAATTGGCGGCGATCGGCAAAGGCTTGCACCATTTCTTTAACGCAGTCCTGCGAGCTTTCATAGGCGGCGATCGCTCCATACTGGGAAAAGGTGCAAACATTTGAGGTACTGTGTCCTTGAATCATGCTGGCTGCCTTAATGATGGGCAACGGGGCTGCCAAAAAGCCAACTCGCCATCCAGTCATGGCATAGGTTTTGGCAAACCCACTGCTGATTATGGTGCGATCGTATGCCTCTGGGCTAACTGCTCCAATGCTGAGGTGTTCGGCTCCGTCATAGAGAATCTTCTCGTAAATTTCGTCTGAAACCACCCAAATCTCTTTTTCCACCACCACTTCTGCCAATGCCCGAATTTCCTCTGGTGTATATACCATGCCCGTTGGATTAGAGGGCGAGTTCAAAATGAACAGCTTCGTATTTGGGGTAATGGCTTGGCGCAACTGGTCTGGGCTGATCTTAAAGCCACTGTCGATCGTCGTTGACACCACCACCGGAACACCGCCCGCCAGCTTCACCATCTCTGGATAACTCACCCAATAGGGAGCCGGAATCACCACTTCATCCCCCGGATCAAGCAACACCATCATCAAGTTATACAGTGAATGCTTGCCGCCGTTAGTTACGATGACATTTTCTGAGGCATAGCAAAGTTGGTTGTCGGATTGGAGCTTGTTGGCAATGGCTTCCCGCAGTCCTGGCTCTCCGGCAACCGGGCCATAGCGCGTTTTGCCTTGTTCTAGGGCAGTTTTTGCAGCTGCTTTAATGTGGGCAGGCGTTTCAAAGTCTGGCTCTCCAACGCTAAAACTGATGACATCAATGCCTTCTCGCTTCATCGCCTTTGCCTTGGTGTCCACTGCCAAAGTGAGCGATGGCGTAATTTCTCCCAGTCGTGCTGCCAGTTTCATGCTTACCCTAAAACGCGATGTAAAAGTAGTCCAATTGAGTTTGCAGAGTCTAATTGAACGAATCCGCTTTCACTCTTGTTCAATTAACTTACCCGATCGAGCGAGTCTCCGTGGAGAATGTCACGTGATCCTTACATTTGAAGTAGAGAGGTGAAATTTCGCGTCTATGGAGAAGCCAATGAAATTTTGCGTTTATGCAAATGGAAGTGAGGGATAAAGCACGATGCAATATGATTCGGTGTTTGTGGCGTTGGCGGATGGAGACGGGGAAAAGTTGGTGAGGTTTTATCAAGATTTGTTTGGGCAAGAGCCGATCGTCTATGTGCCAAATCGGTATGCTGAGTTTCAGTTAATGGGGTTGCGGTTGGGAATTTTCCAGCCGAGTGTTGAGCATCAGGCAGAATTTGCGCCTGTTTCTGGGGGCAGTATGAGCCTGTGTATTGAAGTGAAGCAACTAGAGGCGGCGATCGAGCGGCTAACTGAGTTAGGATGTCCACCTCCGGGGTCTGTTGTGAGAGCTTCCCATGGCAAAGAAATCTACGCTTATGATCCGGCGGGAAATCGATTAATTCTCCATGAAGCAATCCGTTTACCATAATTTCCCAAATCGTTAAATAATGTTAAGAGAAGTCTTTCACGCTTTAAATCTTTCATGCTGAAATTCGCGATCTCGTTTCTTTGTTTCTTATGCCTCACGGCAGCTTGCTGGCTCGGAAGTGCAAATCCAGCGATCGCCTCACAAGAACGCTTCGCGACCTTACAACCTTTATCCCCTCCATTCACCCCCGAACTGGCTATGGCAAAAAAATCATTATTTTCCTTCTCCGGCAAACGCCCCACCACGATCGGCGTGAGTGATGGCAAACTGGCAGCCTGCCCAACCACCCCAAACTGTGTTAGTAGCCAGGCTCCTGATGCTGATGAACAGCACAAAATCGCACCCCTCACTTACACCACTTCGCCCGCCGAAGCAATGACCACCCTCAAAGCGGTGATTCAGGGAATGGAGCGCACTGAAATTATTTCTGAAAGCGAGAACTATCTCTACGCCGAGTTCACAACTCCCCTCATGGGCTATGTGGATGACGTGGAATTTTTGCTTGACCCAACGGCAAACCTGATCCATGTGCGATCGGCATCTCGATTGGGACAGTCTGACCTGGGTGTAAACCGCAAGCGAGTGGAAGAAATTCGATCGAAGTTTGCCGCTTCGTGAACCCTGCCCAATTAAATCTGCTTCATTGAATCTGCCTAGTTAAAACCGATCGCAAATAGGGCAACCGCAGCCACAACCGCCAAGATGCTTAGCACTAATCCTGCATTGGGGCTGCCTTTCCAGGAATAGTTTGGGTCTTTTTCGGGTTTGTCTTTCATGGTTTTTTACTTCTTCAAGACTTTCTCCATTCTGCCAAACTTCAGGCTGTGATCAAAATCACGTTCTTTCATGATCAGGATCGCGATCGACCGACATTAAGAACTGCATACTTAAGAAGACTCAACTCTAGCCGAGTCATCAACAGGGAACACACGACTTGCCGACAGATTCCATTTAGGAGACTGTCGGTTTTTTATTGGGCATCTTCCCCGCGTACCATGATCCAACTGCGAATCGTGCGATAGTATATATGCCTTGCATCTAACGATCTCTGCGAAACACTCATGGCTGGCGATGACCAAATGGATCTGTTTAATCTTTCAGAAACAGCAGTTCCACCGTCCAAAGATATTAATCCTGATTTAATCCCGACTGATGTCAAGGTTCCTATCCCTCCAGGAATCTACTCTTCAATGGAGCAAATCAAAATACACTGTAACCAGTGTTATCGCTGCGATTTGGGAACAACCCGCACGAATGCCGTTGTGGGACGGGGCAATCCCCATGCAGATTTGATGATTGTGGGTGAAGGGCCAGGGCAGAATGAGGATGAAACGGGGCTACCGTTTGTAGGGAAAGCCGGGCAACTGCTCGATAAGATTCTAGAATCGGTGCAGCTAACCGAAGAGGATGTTTTTATTGGCAACATTGTGAAGTGCCGTCCGCCAGGAAACCGTACTCCAACAC
>PVWD01000004.1 GCA_003003615.1 filamentous cyanobacterium CCP2
CTGGGTCGAAAGCCCCTCGCCTGCTCTGGGAGAGGGGTTGGGGTGAGGGCGGGTCGAGTTTTGTCAGTCAATCAGGGGGTTTAGCTTTCAGCCTGAGTATTGTTAAGGCAACTGCGTAAGTCCCAGGGAACTAGGAATTGACAACTTCGCCGCCATTGGGATGTAGGATTTGCCCTGAGATATAGGAAGCGTCATCCGATGCCAGGAAAACGTAGCTGGGTGCAACTTCTTCGGGCTGTCCGGCTCGCTGCATCGGCACTTGGGCCCCAAAGCTCTTGACCTGTTCTTCGGGGAAGGTGGATGGAATCAACGGAGTCCAGATGGGCCCAGGAGCAACACCATTGACCCGAATGCCCTTCTGCACCAGAGATTGAGACAACGATCGGGTGAATGCGACGATCGCCCCTTTGGTGGAAGAGTAGTCTAACAGCATGGGGCTACCCTTGTAGGCGGTGACAGAGGTGGTGTTGATGATGGCACTGCCTTCTTTAAGGTGGGGGAGGGCGGCTTTGGTGAGGAAGAACATACTAAAAATGTTGGTGCGGAAGGTGCGTTCTAGCTGCTCAGCCGAAATCTCCTCAATGCTTTGTTGGGGGTGTTGTTCAGCCGCATTGTTCACCAAAATATCCAGATGTCCTAACTGGTCAACGGTTTGCTTTACCGCCTGCTGGCAAAACGTTTCATCTCCCACATCACCCGCGATTATGATGCAGCGTTGCCCCTCTTTCTCAACAAGTTTTTTCGTTTCTTCCGCATCCTGATGTTCATTCAGATAAACGATCGCCACATCAGCCCCTTCTTTGGCATAGACGATCGCCACTGCTCTGCCAATTCCACTGTCTCCTCCCGTAATTAACGCAACCTTACCCTGCAATTTGCCACTTCCCCGATATTTAGAATCTTCAGCCTTAGGTCTTGGGGTCATTTCCGATTCACGCCCAGGTTGCTGTTCTTGATGTTGGGGGGGTTGTAATTCTTTTGTCTGAGACATACAATTCTCCACTAAAACGAAGCAATTTTTAGCTTCACTTTAGAGCAGATTTTTGATTCGCCTCTCCACCAACAGTAAGAAGGATTTGCTGCTTAATTGGGAAGGTTTTGTACGACGAAATGATGTGTTGAGAGTTACTCTATCGACTTTTTCTAAACCGCATTACAAGGATCAACGATTTAAGTAAGATTCTGCTTGGGCAACCGCTTCTGATGCTCCTTTCTGATCTTCTGGCTTACGCGTATACCACCAGGCCCAAGCAATTAGTACTGCCTGAAAAGGAAGCCTAACCCAATATAAAATTGGGTGATGTGGAATTCCGTCAATTGGGATGCTGTTAATGGCTTGGTTAATATTAGCTGGAAAGACAGCAATGAATAGAGCAATTAACCCCCAGGCAGCCACAACGCTGACGAATGGAATCATTAAACCAATGCCGCCCAAAATTTCAAAAACGCCGCTAATGTAAACCAAACCTACTGGATAGGGCAGTTGAGGTGGCACAATTCGAGCATATTGCTCAGGATGGGTGAAGTGAGTGATTCCAACAATAATAATGCAGACTGCAAGCACCCCTCGAAGAATTTCTTTGCGTCGTTTTGGCTGTTGCTTGCTCGTTTGCATGACTTTAAACATCGATTTAAACAATAAATCAGAAGAGGATCATCCCAGTTGGACAATATCAACCGGATCAATTTATCTTCATCTATCCAAAGTAGCAGGTTTCTTTAAATCGAAACGTGTTGTCTTGAACAGGAAAGGTGAAAAAGGAAGGAATTCCGGCTATTCATGAACTATCTTCTATCAATGATTTAAGGAGGTTTCTCACCTTGGGGTGATGCAAAACCGGAGGCTGAGCAGGAGGCTTAGTCTATAGGGATATTTAATTTCCTCTGCAATATACCGTGCTGCATCATCTCAAATGCCTTGCAGTTTGGAGAAGAGTTTTTTCCAGGAGTAAATATGATTAAAATCACGCTAGCAACGAAACTGCTTGGAATGGTGCAATGGATAGCACAAACTCCTGTTCCACCAGGCACAACCGTTACACCTGGTACGCCAGTTGTACCTCCTGAAACAACTTCTGTTTTGTTTTCAGGCCCTCAATTTTTTATTGCACTTGTTTCAGGTGTGCTGCTTGCTTTTGCCTTTCAGCTTGTGCTGACCAATCTTTCAGTGGCAGCCGGAGTCTCTTATCTGGGGCACTCCTCCAGTTCCAGTTCTGATTCTGACCATGAGTCGGGTGGTGGTATTTCAGTCCGCAAAATCGGGATGGGTGTCGGTATCTGGACGCTGATTACTGTGACGATCGCCCTGTTTGCGGCGTGCTTTTTGGCAGTGCAGTTGAGCTTGCTGACTACGGCAGGGCTGGGGGCAATTGTGGGGCTGGTGATTTGGGCAGCCTATTTTTCGTTGCTGGTTTGGGTCAGTTCAACGACTGTTGGATCGCTGATTGGTTCAGTGGTTGGAGCTGCCACATCAGGTTTTCAAGCACTGTTAGGAACGGCAACCGCTGCGATCGGGAGTCGGGCTGCAAAGCAACAAATGGTGTCTACGGCTGAGGCCGTCACCGCAGCAGTGCGAAATGAGCTAGGTTCTGGCATTGACCCAGATACAATTCGCCATTCTGTTGAAGATTATGTGCGCCGGATTCGTCTACCCGGTTTTGACACAGCAAAAATTCGTCGAGATTTTGAAGACCTGTTAAACGATCCAGAAATTGCAACCCTGGCAGAAGACGATCGCCTTGGTCAAATCGATCGGCAAACCTTCGTGGATTTGATTAGCCATCGCACTGATTTTAGCTATGAGGAAGTGAATCGGTTGGCTGATCTTTTAGAAGGAGTTTGGCGGCAAACGTTGGGTCGGCGGCGCAGAGTGGATTCCACCGCAGAGTTAACCGAATATTTACGTTCCACTCAGCCAGGACAGTTGCAAATTGCCGAACTCAATGCCAAGCTCGATCGGCTACTCGCTGAACAACAACGTCAGCCTCAAATGGGCGACCCGTCTGGGAGCGGATCTGGCGGCGGCATGATGCAACAGCCTATTCAGATGGGCATGAATGCACTCATTGGGATGCTGATGGGACGCAGTGACCTCTCCGACTTGGATGTGGGAAAAATTGTCGATCGGCTGAAGAATGCACCAAGAGAGGTCGCGAAGCAATCGGATACTATCGTGCATCAGATTAAGGGCGATCGGGTCGAGGAAGAATATAGCCCGATTCGTGCTGATGTGGAAAACTATTTGCTGAACAAACCCTCCTGGCAAATGAATCAAGAGTCGATTGCTAGAGAGTTTCGTGAGGTAATCTATGATCCTGAAGCTGATCCGGCTGCGGTTGCTCAGCAGTTATCCAGGTTGAATCGATCTTACTTTGTGGAATTGCTGCAATCTCGCGGTTTGCTAACTCAAGAAAAAATTCAGCGTGTCGCTGATCAGCTAGAAGCCATTCGTCGGGAAGCGATAACGACTGCCCGGGCCGCTCAGGAACGCGAAATTGCTCTGGATTTGCGCGATCGGGTCAAAACCTATCTGTCTTTCACTCCAAAGGAGCAGCTTTACTCAGATGATGTTTTACCTGGGCTAAAAGCAATTATGGAGGATAGAAACGCTGACTATGAAACCCTGTCTCATCGGTTAGCTCCTTACAAGCGAGCTGCCCTAGAGCAAGCTTTGATGCAGCGGCATGATATCTCCTATGAGGAGGCGCAGCCCATTCTAGATGCAATTGAGCGGACGCGCGATCGGGTTTTGTTTGAATCGGAAAGCTTTGATCAGCAAGCCAAACAGCGGTATGAGGAATTCCGCTATCGCACGGAAGATTACTTGCGGAATACAGGCAAAGCAGAATTAGATCCGGAACGAATTAAGCAAGATTTACAAGTCTTGATTTCTGCTCCACAGGTGGGAATATCAATTTTGCGCTCCCATGCATCAGAATTCGATCGGGATACATTTGTGAAACTGTTGAGCCAGCGTGAAGATATTTCTGAAGCAGAAGCAAACCGCATCGTAGACCGAATTGAGTCTAACTGGTATACGCTAACTCACTCCCCCAGTATCGTTGTCGATACAGTGAAGGACACCTACAACCAAACCGTAACTTCAATTTCAGATTACTTGCGGAATACGAATCTGGAAGAACTTGATCCGGAGGGTATTCAGCGGGATTTGACTCGGTTATTGGATGACCCACAGCAAGGGGCACTTGCTTTGCGGAGACGGCTTTCTCAAGTCGATCGAGAAACACTGGTACGGTTGTTGAGCCAGCGGCAAGATCTGACGGAAGAGCAGGTAAACCGAATCATTGATCAGGTTTTGGCTGCCATTCAGCAAATCATTCGGGCACCTCGTCGCTTAGCATTGCGGGCACGGCAGCAAGTCCTTGATTTTGAAGCGAGCATAGAAGACTATCTGCGGAATACTGAAAAAGAAGAGTTGAACCCGGAAGGAATTGAGCGGGATCTGCGGCTGTTGATGCAGCATCCAAATATTGGCATCCGCAATATCCGCGATCGGATTTCGCGATTTGACCGAGAAACGCTCATTGCTTTACTGGCGCAGCGTCAAGACATGACTCATCAAGAAGCAGAGCAGGTGGTTGCCCAAATCGAATCGGTACGCGATCGAATCTTGTCTCAAATGCAGCAGGTTCAGCAACGCATTCAAGAGATTATCGATCGGATTTTTGCCCGAATTCGGAATTATCTCAATTCCCTCGATCGGCCTGAACTCAATTACGACAGCATTAAGCAGGATGTGCAGACGATGTTTGACGACCCGCAGGCCAGCTTTGATGTCTTGCGTAACCGTTTAAGCCAGTTCGATCGGAATACGTTAGTGGCTGTGCTTAGCTCTCGTAAAGAGATTTCTGAAGCAGATGCAAACCGCATCATTGACCAAATTGAGTCGGCGCGGAACAATGTGCTTCAGCAAGCTGAGCGAATTCAAAGCGAAGCTCAAAGACGCTTGGAGATGGTCAAAATTCAAGCTCAACGGCAAATGGAAGAAACCCGTAAAGCGGCTGAAGCGGCTGCTTGGTGGCTCTTTGCAACGGCTTTGGTTTCTGCGGTTGCATCGGCAGGAGCAGGTTCCCTGGCAGCATTCTAATTGCTGAGCGATCGTTTTGTTTTGTCCCTTTTTGTTTTGTCCCTTTAAGTGCGCTCATGCCCTTCCTTTGATCCTGAGGAAGGGCTTTTCTTATGAAGGGCTGTTCTTATGTAGTTTGCGCCAGTTTTAGAATGGCAGTGACTAACTCACTCGAATTGACAGGTTTTGCTAAATGAGTTTGGAATCCGGCGGCAAGGGCTTGCTTCTGATCATCTTCTCTGGCATAAGCAGTGAGGGCGATCGCTGGCGTGTTTCCGCCTTGTTCCGTCGTTAACGTTCTAATCCGCCGAATCAAAGAATACCCGTCTTCTCTGGGCATGCCAATATCGCTGACCAACACATCGGGGTGAAATTCTGTGAAGGCGGCAAAAGCTTGACTTGCCGATTCAGAAGTATAAACTTCAGCATTGTACTGCCTTAGCAAAAAGGACAGAAACTCGCGGGTATCCGGCTCATCATCGACAATCATAATTCGTAGGCCACTGAGGGCAGGACGAGAACTGGAGAGCTGCTGGCGGACGGTTTCTAAGTCACTCTGTCTGGCTTCAGCCTCCCCCTGTTTTTGCAGAGGCAACATTATCGTGAAGGTTGAGCCTTGCCCTTCTCCCTGGCTCTCAGCATAAACGCTGCCTCCATGCAGTTCGACCAGGTGATGGACGATCGCCAATCCCAGCCCTAAGCCGCCCTGGGTGCGGGTCATGGAACTGTCTGCCTGACGAAAATATTCAAAAATATAGGGGAGAAAATCAGAACTGATGCCTTTCCCGGTGTCTTTCACCTGGATTTGTGCATGGGAACCAATTTTTTCCAGAAAAATATCAATTTTTCCGCCTTCTGGAGTGAATTTAATGGCATTGGATAGCAAATTCCAAATAATCTGCTGTAGGCGATTGGGGTCGCCCAAAATTATGCCAACGGTTGGATCAAGATGAGTTTGAATTTGGATCGTCTTGGTTTCGGCCGCCAGCCGCATTGTTTCGATCGCCGCTTCAATGGAATTGGCCAAGTTCACCGGCAGCACTTCCAGTCTAAGTTTGCCGCGAAGAATCCGCGAGACATCCAGCAAATCTTCAATCAGTTGGGTTTGCAATCGGGCATTGCGTTCAATGGTTTGTAAGGCGCGAATGGTGGTTGCATGGTCAAACTGGCGGGAACAGAGAAGCTTTGCCCAACCCAAAATGGCATTGAGGGGCGATCGGAGTTCATGGGAAAGGGTCGCCAAAAACTCATCTTTAACCCGGTTAGCCCGCTGCGATTCCTGGTAAAGCCGCGCATTATCAATTCCCAGAGCCACCCGATCTGATAAGCTTTGCAGGAAGTTGCGATCTTCAAACGTGTAAGGTTCCCCGCCTCGATCGCGGAACATGGCCAAAGTGCCCACTGCCCGCCCCCGAACGCACAACGGAGCGATGACAAAACTGCTGATACCAAAGCGTTCCAGGTAAGGAGCCGCCTCAGGCTTTAGCCAAGACTGTAGCTGATCTAGCAATGCCACTGAAACTAAAAGGGGTTCGCCGGAGTCAAACACGCGGGCATAGATTCCCTCATCTGCAAGCTGCTGCAGGTCGAGCAATTCTTCAATCAGGGCACGGGCTTCTGGCTTACGATGATGCATGGCAGCCAGGTTTAGCCATTTTCCATCATCAGACAGCAAGCGAATGACGCAGCCATCGCCCACCAAATCTGCAATGTACTGAGCCGTTGTGGTTAAAACCGCTTGAAAGTCTAAAATGGCCTCTGAGAAAGCCTGGGAAATTTCCGCCAAAATTTGGGAGTGAATCGCCTGCTTTTGGATGCGCTTTTCCGCCTGCTTGCGATCGCTCACATCCATGTAAGCCCCAATTACCCCCCGAATCTTGCCCTCTTCATCCCTGAGCGGCACCGCTCTACCGTAGATATGGCGCACAGAACCATCCTCAAAGACAAGCTCTGCCTCTTCTTCGACAGCTTCCCCCGTTCGTCCTGCCTTTTGCATCGACAACTCTTCAAGGGGAATATCCTGCCCATTGCGTTGCACCTTAAAGGGAAAGGGATACACATTATCAGCAGGGGTTGCCGTCACAGTTTTCCCTGACTCCATTCGCATGAACTCGTAAGCAGTGCGGTTTGCTGTCATCTGATGGCACTGGGGGTCGTGGGCAATCCACACGGCGACTGGCGTAATTTCCAAAAACGCTTCCAGTTCTTCGGCCTTTGCCCGCGCCAAAGCTTCACTTTCCCGCAAAGCCACTTCTGCCTGTTTGCGCTCCGATCGCTCATGGGCTTCCCGCAGGGCTCGGTTTACCGATGGTACTAACCGTCCGAGTCGCTGCTTCAGCACATAGTCAGTGGCACCGCTTTTCAGGGTTTCGATCGCCAACTCTTCGCCCAGGGTGGCCGAAACAAAAATAAACGGGATTTCAGGATATTGCATCCGAGCCAGATCCAGGGCAGAAATGCCATCAAAAGAGGGCAAGGAGTAGTCGGCAAGAATCAGATCGATCGGCTGTTCTACCAGGGCAGTTAGAAAGTCTTCTTGGGTTTCCACCCGCACCAACTCACAGGGAATGCCCCCCTCATTGAGATTGACCTGAATGAGTTCTGCATCAAGTTCGCTGTCTTCAAGTAGGAGAATACGCAGATGCTTCATGATGCTTTACCTTATGACTGACTAGCTGGCACGATCGGCGGCAGCGATCCGGGAGGTGGCTGATTAACAAGGGCCCAAAACAATCCGAGTTCTTTAATGGCATCTACAAATTCATGAAAATCAACGGGTTTTACGACATAAGCATTGGTTCCTAAGTTGTAGCTTTTAAACAAGTCTTGTTCTTCACAAGAAGAGGTTAACATTACGACGGGAATCAGTTTTAACCCAGGATCAGACTTAAGCTGCGCGAGTACTTCCAATCCATCTACCTTAGGCAATTTTAAATCTAGCAGAACGGCGATCGGGTTTCCTTCCATCCGCAATCGGTAAATGCCGCGTCGAAACAGATAATCGAGAGCTTCTTCACCATCGCGAACCACCACCACCTCATTGGCCAGATTGCTTTCTGCTAGGGCCGCCAAAATGAGTTCAATATCATTTGCATTGTCCTCCACTAACAAAATTCGCTTCAACTGCATTCCACTGCCTCCCCAGACTGTGGCAGGGAAAAATAAAAAGTAGCCCCTTGTTCCACAGCCCCTTCTGCCCAGACTCGCCCCCCATGACGATGAATAATGCGCTGCACATTGGCTAGCCCAATTCCGGTTCCTTCAAACTGTTCAGCTTTGTGGAGCCGTTGAAACACCCCAAACAGTTTGTGAGCATATCGCATATCAAACCCAACTCCGTTATCTCGGACAAAAATGATCACTTCACGACCATTATCGTCGTTCATGCTACCAATTTCGATCGTAGCTTCTGTCCGAGGACGGGTATATTTCACAGCATTTTCGAGCAAGTTATGCAAAACAATCCGCAGCAGCATCGGATCGGCCTGCACTTCGGGTAAGGGGTGAATTTGCCAGTGGATTGACCGATCGCACATATCCAGCTTTAAGTCGCGCTTGACCTCTTGCACAAGCAGGTTTAAGTCGATCGACGTGCAGCACATTTCAGTGCGACCCATCCGCGAGAAGGTCAACAAATTATCAATTAAAGTGCCTGCCTGTTTTGCTGTTTCTGAAATGATATTGAGATACCGTTGGCTAGTGGCATCCAGGGGAGCAGACTCTGTGTGTTTTTGTAATAGATCGACAAAGCCGCTAATGTGCCGCAGAGGGGCCCGCAGATCGTGGGAAACCGAGTAGGAAAAAGATTCTAGCTCTTTATTGGCAGCCTCTAGCTGAGCCGTCCGTTCTTGAACCCGCTGCTCCAGGGTTTCGTTGAACTGTCGAATTTCAGCTTCTGCTCGTTTTCGTTCCGTCAGGTCAACTAAAAAGCAAACGCAGCGATCGTCTGAGTTGGGCAACAAGGCAGCACCCATGAGCAAAGGAATGCGGCTACCATCTTTGCGAATGTATTCCTTTTCAAAGGGAGAACAGGCTCCTTTTTGTTTGATTTCAGCAATCACTCGCTCATCCTGCGGCAGGTATTCAGGTGGGGTCATTTGCAGCCAATCCAGCTTACCTGTGTGTAGGTCTTCTTGGGTGTAGCCGACCATCTCCAGAAAGGCCTCGTTGGCTTCGCTAATGTTTCCGTTAAAGTCTACAAAAATGACTCCAATCATATTGGAATCAATTAACCGACGCACCCGCGCCTCACTTTCTGCTAGCTCATTTTCCAGACGTTTTCGATCGCTCAGATCAACCACAAACCCGATTACTTTTTTGCGATCGTCCAGCAGAACAGAACCCAGCAAAATTGGCACACGGCTACCATCTTTGCGAATGTATTCCTTCTCAAAGGGGGTGCAAACGCCTTTCGTTTCCAGTTCCATTACCGAATATCGACTCACCTCTGCATATTCCGGTGGAGTCATTTCCCGCCAGCGAATCCGGTTTTGCTCCAAATCTTCCCGCGTGTAACCGATCATGTCTAAGAAGGCATCGTTCGCTTCCAGAATTGCCCCATTTAAGTCTGCTACAATCACCCCAATCACATTCGACTCAACCAACCGGCGGACTCTGGCTTCACTTTGGCGCAGTTCATCTTCCAACCGTTTTTGATCAGTCATGTCCAAAGCCATTCCTGCCAGCATTCGTTTTCCAGATGCATTCTCAATGGGAAATTTGCAAGAAAGCCAGTACCGTTCTCCTCCGGAATGGGGGGAAATTTCAAATCTTTGTAGCGGTTGTCCCGTTTTTAAAACGGTTTGGTCATGCTCTCGCCACTGAACGGTTGCAGCAGCAGGAAATAAATCGGCATCAGTTTTGCCCAGCAGAGCGGCTGCTTCTTGCCCCAAAAGCTGTTCAAAGGCGCGATTGACAAAAATATAACGCCCCTCTGCATCTTTAACAAAAGCAGTTGTGGGGCTATAGTTCATAAAATTTTGGAATAGCTGCTGGCTTTCTTTTAACGCCATTTCAGCCTGCTTGCGATCGGTAATATCTGCGGCAGCACAGGTAATGCCGACCACCCGCCCATTTTCCTGGCGCAACGGTTCCACAATCAAATCGTAGCAGTAGCGTTTGCCGTTTAGCTGACAGGAAATTTCTTCACGGGCAGGTACTCCCGTTGCCAAAACTCGCTGCTTAATCGTTGTGACTGCCTCAGCATCAACTGGCGAAAGCAAGTCCCTGTCTGTTTTGCCCAACATTGTTTCAACAGAGCGGAAAGGAGGATTATGCACCCACTGGTAGCGCAAATCTTGATCTTGCTGGGACAAGGTAATAAAAGAATTGCTCAATGCCAAACGAAACCTTTCTTCACTAGCCTGAAATCTCAATAGGTTTAATTCAGCCCGTTGCTTTGCTAGTTTTAATTCGGAGCTTAATGAACTAATGAGAATTGCAACGAGCATGAACACGCCAAAGTAGATTAAAGAACCAGGGTCAGTGGTTTCAAACGAATAGAAAGGTGGAATAAAAAAGTAATTAACAAACACCACAGATAGTGCCGCACTGAGTAACCCTGCGCCTAACCCCCCATAGCGTGCCGCAATGGCCACCGCGCCATAAAACATGATAAATAAGGCAGATGCAAACATCATCCGCAGCAGAAAGGTCAGCAATAACGCTATGGCAGTACTTAGAACAGCTAAACCATAGCGTAATAACTGAAGACGCAAGGGGGAGGGCATGAACTATCTTTGGTTCTCGGCATTATGACGATAAATGACTGTACTTCACCTTAAGGCAAATTTCAATCTTTTGATATATGCCTTAAGAGTTATTTCCAGGTGGGGCAACAGGAGAAACAAAGAAAAAGGCAGCCTTTCGACTGCCTCAGACCTCAGCAATGAAACTTTATTGATGAAACTTTGAAAGAGACTCTAAAAGAGAATGAAAACCGATCGCAATTTTAAGGTAGTGAATTAAATCGCCTGTGGGGTCGCTTTGCTTCATGGACTGGGGAACAAGGTACCCACCCCACAAGAGTTCTATCTGAGATGGCTTTCTGCAATGGCAGTGGTGATAGAACTTGGCAATACGGCTGGATCATCGTCTAGGGAAAGCAGGAATTCAATCAATGCCGTCTGTTCTTCAGGACGATACCCAGCCCGACGATCGACCCAATATTCATGGCCGCTGCCGTCTACATTGGCTCGCTGCAAATCTGCATTGGCGCGGTTCGCTGCCACCATTGGTTTTCGCAACTTGCGATCGACCAGCATTCTTAAACTGGCTCCCGGATCAGGCTGAATACCGCGCATTAATGTACCGACCATGCCAATTTCATCGGGGTTGGCAATCGTGTAATAGCCATCTTTACCCGGTTCAAGAGCCGTTGCACTGGCAGCCACTCCACCATCATGCAAATAGGGCATATGCAGATACAGCCCAATCAATTTAGTAACTTTGTAACCTCCTTTAGGGTCACTCTGGGCATAGGCAAGCTCAATGTCTTCCTCTGGGAAAATATTGGTTGGCACGGCTAAAACTGGCGGGTCAGGCGGTAGGGGCACGGAAACATTGGGGGGGTAAGTGTCTGGCGAAACAAACTCCTCAGCAAATTTCTTTGAAGCAGGGGCGCGGGCGGGCTGCGTTCCCACCTCTCGTTGCGGAATGACGCGATGGTTAGTGAAGTATCGTCCACTGTGGCAACTTGCACAGTTTGCCTGGTCAAAAATGGCTGCACCTTGTTCCAGCGTGGCTCTGTCTACGGCAGATTCGTAGGGCGGCGGGGCCAGAGTGTTTTGCCAGGCGGACATCCCGTTCAGCTGGGCGGCTACAGGTAGCCCTGGAGAGGAGGCCATGAGTCCGTTTTGCATAAACAGTGTCCCCTTGGGATACTCCGGCATTTGAATGGTTTCATTAATTCCTGGTGAGTTGGGGGTGGGGTCAACCTCTGCCACAAATTCTGATGGCTTCACACCTTCCGGCAGACGGTAATGAGAACTGGATGCATTCTGGAACATGCTGCCCAAATAGGTTTCCTTGTCAATTCCGAGTACCGATTCTGCGGCATCGGCGGTGGTGGTGGGGTCAGCATTTAGCCCAAACACGGCATTGTTTAAGGTGGTTAGGCCATGAAACCAGCCGATCGACGCAACACCACTCCAGGCATAGGGCCAGGCTTCATGGGTATAGGAAGAAGGAACCTTGGCAGAATTATTTTTCAAATCGCCGTTGGAAACAAAGTTGCCAGGGGGCCACGCCAGCACCGCTGCATCCACTTCATCTTCCAACTGCTGCACATCCGGTAAAACGGCTGCTTTACCTTTGCCATTGATGTAGGAATGTTGGCCGGAGGGAATATCGACGGGATTGACATCCGTTTGGCGGAATAGGGCGGCCGTATTGGAAGCAAAGGCCAGCAGCATTCCTAAATTGACATCAATGTTGGTGGCTCCTTCCGCAATTAAACCCGTGTCTTCGTTGATGGCGGCGTGGCAGAGGGCGCAGGAAATTCCCACCTTGGGTTGGGCATGATCAATATGCGTTACCAGCCCTAAGGGAAACAGTGAACCCTTCGGTACATCCAGCCCCGTGTTAATTACTGTTCCGGCCGTAAAGGTTCGATCGCCAACGGTGATATCTTCATCTAAAGTGACTTGCAAATTATTGGTTGGCTGTCCTTTCAAAGCCAGAACCGCCTTTGCCAACCGAGGAATATTCAACGGGCCATCTAAAATGCCAACAATATCGGTAAATAAAACTTCGTTACCAAAGGTTTCTGTGTAAAACGCATTGCGTCCTAAATCGAGCAAGTCTTGAGTAATTTCGACTGCTCCATTATCCGGAGATAAAAGGTTGCGTCCTTCTTCGGTTTGCAGTAAGGCATCGGCTTCTGTTTTGTCAACACCGTAGCCCAGGACATCATAGGAACCGATACCGCTAGGGGCAGGCTGAGTATTCGGCGTATCAGTGCTGCTGAGGTTAGGAGGGCCGGTTGGTAAGGCGAGTTCAGCCTGATATCCTAAAAAGCCAGCGATTACGATTAGGGCAACTAAAATAATTACAGTACGTAAGAATTGCATAATATCTAGGTTGGTTTCCGTTAGTTTAGTCTGTTAATTTAGAACGATCGATTTCTGCTTTTTTCGCCTGAAGAACGTGCAGAAAGAAGAATCAAAATCCAAAGATAAAAATCAAGATTGGCGATCGGTTTTTGCTTTTCTATTCTATGAGCTACTCTATGAGCTACTTGAACAACTTATTTCAATCTTTTTCGCTCTACCGCTAACCTAAATCGATTTAATCAATAGGGACAATTTGAGGATCGCCCCTATTGACTAAAATGACCAGCTCAAATTCTCAATTTCCATCAAGATCTTGAGGTACTCCTCACGCGCCCATCATAGAAACTGCCAATCAGGTTATCTTCTATCAAATGGTGGAGATGCCGCCTAAACGCTTGCAGAAAAGGCTTTGCAAGCTGCGCTCCATCCTACTCTGATGCTTTTTGTGAATGCTAACAGACCTTCTAAAAAACCTTTAAGGAGGCTCTTGATTCTACCCAATTGATTCAGATAATCTAACTTGTGCAATGAAATACAGAGGGCGACGTGCCAATCATCACACGCTACTTTTACAAGGTAGTTGTTCTTTAGGTAGACGTTTCTATATCCTTAAAACTGTTATTTGTTAGTAACAGTAAAACTCCCTGGCTATATCTGGGAGTCCGACTATTCGTGTGTTAGCTCATCTGGTATCGATAACTTTTTAACTTTTAAAGTTGATGTTGATTCGATCGGGTTTTACATACCGTTAATCAGTCGTGTACTCCCAGATTTTTGTATTTCTTACTGATTACCCTTTTCTGCTTGAGGCTGAGCCATTTTGCTTCAGACTGACCATCCCCCTTAAGAATCCACCTTAAGGTATAGCTCTGCCTGCGCTTGTTCACTTATTCTTCTACCATAGCCATTCCCAGGTTTTCTGAGTGAGGAGCAAGCAGCGTGAGCCATGAGGCACGGAAAAATCCCCATGACAGCCTTTTTGCCAATGGTGGAGAAATGGGTGCGCTGATGCAGTCTTTTCACTGGGCAGCTTCCGCCTTGGGAGCGGTTGAAACCTGGCCACAAAGTTTGCGCTTTGCAATACGCATTTGCTTGCAGTCTCCCTGTCCCATGATGATTGCATGGGGTGCAGATTTGGTATTAATTTACAACGATGCCTGGCAAACTGCATTTCATACTGAGCTGGATCTTCAAGGTTTTGGGAAACCGGCTTGGCAGGTGTGGTCGGATAATTGGTATTGTCGTTTGCAGCAACGAATGCTGCCGAATCATTGGTGTGAAATCGGCGTGCAACTGGAACAGGTTTTGGCAACTGGGCAGTCCGCTCAATTGGATGATGTGCAACTATTCCTTGAGCGATCGGGGTACTTGGAAGAAGTTTACTATACCTATTCCCACAGTCCGATCGTTGATGAAGCGGGACAGGTTAGAGGCGTGTTGACCGTTGCCGCAGAAACAACGCAACGAGTGATGGGGGAACGGCGCATCCAGGAAGTTGCCAATGAACGCGAACACGTAGAAGAAGCTCTGCGCGAAAGCCAAACCATGTTTGAAAACTTTATGTCGCATATGCCAGGAAGTGCTTTCATTAAAGATGAGCAGGGGCGATATGTGTATGCGAATCCGGCAGTTTTAAAGTTGGCTAAGCGCGATATTACAGAAATTATTGGCAAAACAGATTTTGATCTTGTTCCTGCTGCAATTGCAGAACAGTTTCAAGCAAACGATCGCGCTGTGATGGCAACGAACCAGGTAGTGGAAACGCTGGAAACCCTTCCCCTGGGAGATGAAGAGCATTATTGGATGACGTTGAAATTTCCCATTCTTTTGCCCTCTGGACAACGCTTGCTGGGGGGAATGACGTTTGATATTACTGAACGCAAACAGGCCGAAGCAGAACGATTAGAGCTGTTAAAACGAGAACGAGCTGCACGGGAACAAGCCGAAGCCGCCAACCGGATTAAGGATGAATTTTTGGCAGTGCTTTCCCACGAATTGCGATCGCCCCTTAACCCGATCTTGGGATGGTCACAGCTACTCCGCAACCGCAACCCTAACCCGACCATGCTGGCTCGCGGGTTAGAAGTGATTGAACGAAACGCCAAACTGCAAACGCAACTGATCGGAGACTTATTAGATATTTCGCGGATTTTGCGCGGCAAATTAAATTTAAGCGTTGCCCCGGTGAATTTGACAACCACGATCGAATCGGCGATCGAAACGATTCGTTTGGCCGCAGAGGCAAAAAACATTCAAGTTGTCAGATTTTTAGATGCCCATGTGGGGCAGGTTTCTGGCGATGCGGCCCGCCTACAGCAAATCGTTTGGAATTTGCTATCTAACGCCATCAAATTTACCCCTGCTGGCGGTCGGGCCGAAATTTACCTGAAGCAGGTGAACAACGAGGCTGAACTTCAAGTGAAAGACACGGGTAAGGGCATTGACCCTGAATTTTTGCCCTTTGTGTTTGAATCGTTCCGCCAAGCCGACTCTACCATTACCCGAAAATTTGGCGGCTTAGGGCTGGGTTTAGCCATTGTGCGCTATTTGGTTGAACTACACGGCGGCACCGTTTGGGTAAACAGTCCAGGAGAAGGGAAAGGAGCCATTTTCACCGTCAGGCTACCCCTGATGCAAACTAGCCCAGCAGCCTTGATAAGGAACACTTCCCAAAACCCTGCCAGCAATTTGCAAGGAATCAGAATTTTGGTGGTGGAAGATGAACGCGACACACGAGAATTTCTCACCTTTGTTTTGGAACAGGCAGGAGCCAATGTAACCACAGCCTCCTCTGCGATCGAAGCCCTCAACCATTTCAACCAACACCCGCCCGACCTTCTGCTCAGCGACATCGCTATGCCCGAAATGGACGGCTACACCCTGATTCAGCGAATCCGCACTCTTCCCCCAGAACAAGGCGGCCAAGTGCCTGCGATCGCCCTCACTGCCCATGCTGGAGAAGCTAGCCAAAACCGAGCTACTGCTGCCGGATTTGATCAACACATTGCCAAACCGATCGAATCTATGACGCTAATTCAAATTATTGAGAG
This sequence comes from filamentous cyanobacterium CCP2, assembly GCA_003003615.1. Lineage (GTDB taxonomy): Bacteria > Cyanobacteriota > Cyanobacteriia > Elainellales > Elainellaceae > Egbenema. Next base: position 16,188 of record PVWD01000004.1, read on the forward strand.
CCAGTGGAAGCGGATGGAGGAGTAACGGATGGGGAACGGATGAAGTGAATGGGGTGAGGGAGGCGATCGGGGAGAGGGGTGGAAAAGCTTATACCGATCGCCTGTTTGGGTTTTCTAAGGGGTGCTGGGGCGTTGATATATCCGCATGATCTCTCCTGCTTCTTTTACAGTTGCTTGCTGAATTTGCGAGAAGGGTAAGGGTTTTGACCAGTCTTCTACTCGGCAAAAGCTGCATTGATGTAGACGGGCGATCGTCATTTCGACATCTTCTGGTTGCCCAATGAGCAGGATCTTCACTGAGCGACGGTTACGCTGAGTTGAACGATCGCCTGATGGGGGCAGACCGATGAATTCGTCAGCCATATCCTATTCATCTCCTTGTGTTCCAGGGTTTGAAGAAACCCTAGAGACGCGCTCTCAGCTTTTGCAGACGAAGCAAGCCGAGAGCATGGGGTGCTATCATACACCCTAGCCCGGACTAGCTCTAGTAGTCTGTGGTTAGGAGGTTAGGCGTTTGGCTTGCCAGGCGACGCTTGACCTCCGCTAGAGAAGGTTGTCTCTAGGTAGTCTGCTATCTTGTCGGGTTATGCAACCTGAAAAGACAGCTATAGCTGAAAGGCCTAGCACCAAACGATCGGGCAAATCAAGTCAAGAACGCTACCAATTTTTGATAAGTCGTTCTAAGTCTCATGCCAGTTTTGCTGAATCACGACACCTCGGCTTTGCATCGCTTGTTCAAATAAATGGGTGGGTAAGGCTTGTTCCACTGCCCATACGCCTGGTTTGGATAGTTTCTCATCCAAAATTAATTCAGCTAAGCTTCCTGTTCCGTAACCAACGGCGGTTGCAGTATGTTCATGGATAAAGGATGAGATGTATTGTGCGGGTTGTCCTGCCTTTTGTCCAAACACATCCGATCGCATTGCAACCCCGATTCCGCTAGCACCGTCGGTAACTGCCGTCATTTTATGACTGATGTTTGACAAAACCTCGACAAAGGTTGGGTTTTGAACTAACTTAGCTGGAAACCAGTTTGCCACCATTGAGGTGAGATGATTGTAAAAATCCGGGGCAGAACCAAACTTAACGATAACTGATTTGGCTGGAAAAGCATCCACTAACGTAAAGGCTTCTGGCATATCAAACCAGTACACGCCCACTCGCCCAAAGGGAGCCGGAAACTCGATCGGTTCTCGTCCGGTGTAAGGTTTGACGGTTTTCCATTGTCCGTTCAGCCACACCTCAAAGGGATGCTGCAATCCCAAAAATGTGGTTCGTAACACCGTCACCCCCGCCCCGCCGGAACCGGCCACCACATAGCTTAAATGGATTTTTTCCACTTCATCTAGCTGTTCAACGGCTTGGCGCACCATGCTGTTAGAAATGCCTGGAAAAACGCCCGAATTCACAATTGCCGTGATTCCGGCCGCTTTGGCAGCATCGTTCATGGCAAGAGCCGTTTGGGTAAACCGGCGATCGTCACTGACATCAATGTAGTTTTTGCCTTGCTCAATGCACGTCTTCAACACTCGACCATCCCGATAGCGAAACGGCCCCGCACAGTGAATCACTAAATCACTGGCAGCAATGGCACGGGTGAGGCTGGAATGATCGTCTAAATTGAGCGGTAGAAATTTGGCGGTTTCGCTGAGGGTGGAAGCTTGACTGGTTTGAATGGTTTCATTCAGTTCTGCTGCATGATTCAGCTTCGTTTTCCAGGATTGTTTTGGGTCAGGAGTACGCCCTGTTACAGTGATTTCAGCTTGAGTATGCTGTAATAAGTCTGTGGCAATGCTGCTACCAATGCGTCCTCGACCTCCTAAAATTAGAACTTGTTTGATCATAATCTTCGTCAATGAGCGGTAATACAGTTTAGAACGATTTGAAGACAGAGCCAACCGTTGAACTCACCGATTCGCGAACCGATTTCATCGCCTGGGAGAGCGGCTGCTGCGATCGTAAAAAGACACGCGCACAGTTTCGTCCTGGCATTCCCGAAATAGAGCCACCTGGATGGGTTCCGGCTCCCGTTAGATACAGCCCTTCGATCGGCGTTTCATAGTTTGCCAACTCCGGCAACGGACGGAAGAGAATCATTTGCTCTAGGCTCATATCAATGTGATAGTGGTTGCCTCTGAATGCCCCCAACCGATCGCTTAATTCGGCAGGGCTTTCAACTCGTCGGGCAATAATGGACTGCTTCACATTAGGCGCGTACTCTGCCAATTTGTCAATCAGGCGATCGGCAACCTGATGCTTCAGTTCATCCGTCCAGCCGGTGCCGTTTTGCCCTGTGCCTTCCAGTCCTTCAATTTCGTAGGGTGCAAAAAACTCAATCCACAGCGTGTGTTTGCCTTCCGGAGCCATTGATGGGTCAAGCATGGTGGGCACAACCACATACATCGACGGATCAGAATCAGGAATGCGGCCGATCGTTGAATCATGGTGCGAAATTTCGACTTGCTTCACGGAATCAGCAATCAAAACAGAACCAATCAAAAACTGATCTTGGTGGTTGTGGTGTTCAAACCGAGGAGCTTCCGACAAAGCGCAATCCACCTTCAGAATGGATTCGTTATTGTTAACAATGCGGCGTTCTAACCGCTCTCGCATGCCTGAATCGGCCTGGTCAACTTCGCTTTTATCCATCAAGTGCAAGAAGACCCGACGGGCATCAATGTTAGAAATCACGCCCTTGGTTGCTCGATATTCTGTTCCGCCTGCAACCCTCACCCCAACGGCTCGTCCGTCGTCAATCAAGATTCTCTCAACGGTTTGATCGGTCAACACCACACCGCCCAAATCTTTCACCAAGTTTAACAACGCCTGCGTTAAGGCTCCTGTGCCGCCGCGGGGTCTGGCCATTCCCGGACGATGCCGCATCGCCATCATAATTGCTCCGATCGCCAAGTTTTTCTGGCTGGGAGGCATTCCCAGTTCTGATGCCAATCGTGATAGCGGAGCTTTCACAAATTCTGAATCAAAATATTCGTTCAGCATATCTTCCGAACTGCTGAGCATCGTACGGAGCAAATCCAATGTCTTATTAGACAGCCCCATCACAGAAAATAAATCCTTGACCTTGCCAAAATCATAATTGCCCAAAATGTCAATGATTGATTTAGGGGGAGCGTTAAAAATAGGAATAATTCCTTGCAGAAGACGCTGCCAAAAATCAATAAATTCTCCATATTTTTCAGCATCTCGCGCATTGTATCGGGCAATCTCTGCACAAGTTTTTTCCACCGACTGATGCGCTAAAAAATACTGACCATTGGGATTCGGACAGAAGGTTACTGGGTCGCAATAAAGATACTCTAGCCCATACTTTCCTAACTCCAGTTCTTCCACAACGGGGCCAAGGTGAATGAACTCATGATCGATCGCACAAAGATTAAATTTGAATCCGGGTGCTTCCTCTGGTAGGCTTTCTTCAGTTGTCGCAGCCCCACCCGGAACCGATCGTTTTTCTAGCAGCAAAACGCTGTGTCCTGCTTTCAGCAAATAGGCAGCACAAACCAGTCCATTGTGTCCTGCCCCAATCATCACAACATCATATGTTTGCATAAACTAATCCTTTACCATCCCTTATCCCATGTCCCAATCCATTCCGATGAGCAAGCCTATTTCTGCTTTACAAATGTCCATTCCAGTACGTTAATGGGGGCATTTTGCAATGCTTCAACCAGGGCTTTATTGCTGGTATATTTCAACTCTGAAAGATGACAAGCTTCAACATTGACGGTGAACTCGTAATCCTCAAAGGGCCAGGGTTCAACGGTGAGCCGCCCGTCGCTAAGTTCATGCACATCATATCGCTGTCCATCAATGCCACTGGTAATTTCTACCGATCGCCCTGCCATTGGAACTTTTCGCTGCGCCAAAATCAACGAAAGTCGATCGCACCAGCGCATAAACTGGTAAGCGCGTTCAGCTTGTTCCGGTTTAATGTTTAGCTCTTTGCGCCAATGCTCCTGCAATTTTTCTTGCTTGTCCAAGAATTCATCCCACTCTGGCGATGTCCCTCGACGGCTTTGTTGCAAGAAACAAATATGCTTAGATGTCAACAAAGTGACCCAGCGACCCCGATATCGAGCAGTGTTAATTAATTCTTCCAGCTTGTCGATCGAGGCTTCTGAGTCCAGCATAAAATCCAGAGGTGCCCCTGCCTCTGTAAGCTGATTGCCTTCCCACTCTCGTTCTAAATCATCGTGATGGGAAATTGCTGCAATTGTTTCATAAAGCCGCTCTGGGGCATCTGCTCTCCGCCAATGTCCGGCAATTTGGGCAGCCAGGAGGGCATGGGCACGGTGATAAATCACTTCCCATCCATCTGCAAGTAAGTTCGCAATCATGGGTTCGTATCGATGCGATTAATACACTCTTTCGGTTTACTATTCACTGACGATTCAATGGTCAGTCCAAACGGTTGATGCATGATTTGTGATGAGTCATTTCCCATCTCACAATCATTCATATTACCCGTTATGGACGTTCATTTGGCCCGTAACCAATCACGGCCACCTTATGGCGATAAACGAGTTCTGCTCCATACCAGCCAGTGATGCCTAAGGCTGCCGCCACAATCAAAGACAATGTTATCCCTACAGGTAAAATTGCCCCTGCTGGATCACCCCAGCGCAGCCCTAAGTTGACCAATGAAAGCCCAAGGGCGATGACATTACCCACCATATGCACCCATCCTGCCGTATGCTGCCGAACGCGGGTGATTTTGATGAAGTCCATCATGCCCGTCACTGCTGCAACAATTCCGATCAAAATGCCAGCCCCGATCAGCCAGACGGATGCCCTTGCCCAAAACAGATCTCGGCTGAACCAATAAGCCAAATCCGTGGCTAGAACCGCCGTTAAAAAAGCGATCGGAAAAGTCACGATGAGGGGATGAAGGGGATGTCCGGCGATCGCCACTGTGCTGGGAACACCCGTATCACGATACTCTCGATCGTCGCTTTCAATGATGGGTGGAATATCGGGAGTCTGTGTCATTACTGTCTCCTGCACTAAAGTACTTGATTTTTGTCTTTAAAGCTTTGCTTCAGACGATTCCACAAAACCTGATCCTCCCATCCTGAAGAACAGGAGGATCGGAAGGTTGCTCAGGTCAAAGCCTATTTCATGGATGCAGACATTTGTTGCTGCAAGCGGTCTTTCGCAGCTTTAAATTCTGTGGCAAGCTGCTCACTCTGCTCACTGGAGCAGTTGTTGCGAATTGCTGTGAACATTGTGCTTTCCTCTTGGCGGACATGATCCATAACAATGTCCTTCAGGCGATTCACAGCATCTTTAAATCCTTGGGTTCCGGGATTCGTTGCTTTGATTTGATCCAGCATCGTCTTCATTTGTGCTTGCTCATCATAGAGTTCTTGCACATCACTGTCGCCATAAAAAGGACGCACTGCCGGATAAACAACTTGCTCTTCCGCTTCAGCGTGAACCATCAGGTCTTTGTACAGCTGACCAAAGTACTCCTCAATCTTACGAGGATCATCAGAGTTAGCAATTTCGCCAAACAAGACATTCACCTTCTGGTGATCCATCCGAATCACATCTTGCAGGTTCATGTCAGACTTATCAGAGGACTGAGTCATTACGCTGCCTGCAACACCCGATAGTGCAGCAACTGCATCCTGAACCCTTGCCCACAGACCTTGATCAGCCTCTTGTCCGGTGAGTTCTCTTACACCCAAAACCTCTAAAACGCCCTTGAGTTGCTCTTGGTGGGCCCGGTTCTCAAAGTTAACCGTGTTAATGGGGGTAATTGCCGCTTCAACATCGGCTCCTACCTTTTGCGCTGCTTTGTGGATCAGCAAGCCTGTCATTACCTGTTGATGCTTCAGGGCTTCATGCTGGAAAACCTTCTCAAACAGAGAAAGCTGGGAACCAGACATCATTTCTTCGGCTTTTTGAATCATCTGGTTTACGGTTTCAGAAGGCTCTGCCCGCACACCATATTGCACGATCGCCGTATCTAAAACACCTAAATTCTTTTGATCGTCTTCCAACATGCTTTGAAAGCGCTCACGCACCTTTTGGTCGGAAACCGATGTAATGAAACGCTTTTCATTTGTAATGAGAAAATCTTGAACAGATCTCATCTCTGCTAGCTTTCTAGCGATCGAGAGCCGTTTTGTATCATCAAGTGTCGATACCATGCGTGTTCTCCTTGTTATCTACGTATGTAGCGGCCTGTACATACCAAGAGTTTCACATCATCACTTCATCACTTCATCAATCTTATGGTTGAACCTCTGCAATACTTAACAATAAAAAGTGTTATGCAATTCAATAGAGAGATCTCCTCCCGGCAAAGCATAGGAAACTGCAACTCATACCTCTCTATATTTAGGTATAGAAATAGTGCAATTCAGGTATATGATTTGCTCAAACAATTTGTTTTTAGGCTCAATAAAATCTTTTTCCTATATAAAATCCTTGAAATGATTCGCTAGTCTTCCTATCTATAGAGCTACAAGTTATCTCAGGTGGCAGAGGTGATTTTGGTACTTATTTTCGTAAGATGAAACACAAGACTTAAGAGACAAAAATGAGGGTTTTGTATGAATACTGACTCGATGCATCGTCATTCTGAAGATATTGAGCAACCGATGGCTCCAGAAGAAGTTGACCCAGAACAAAAGCAGGAGCAAAAAGAGGAATTAGAAAGAGCCGGAAATAGCCTAACGATTAACCCTGGCGATCGAATCGATGAGAGTAAAACCTTAGAGGAGAAGGCGAAACAAGTTGCGGTTGATGCTCCAGACATCACAGGGGATCATATTGTTGTACCGACTTACTTTATTGTGGAAACGCCTGAAGGCGAGAAAAAAGCTCTCCACCACGTTAAAGATGCAGAAGAAATTTCTGACGTCATTCGGCAGGCTCGTATGGACGAAAATGGTGAGCGGACCTGGTGGTAGCCTCTATTTCTAAATAAGCTCATCTAAGGGAACCCCAATTTCTTTAAGAAGTTGGGGATTTTGCTTTATGAACATTTAGAAAATCGATGCTGTTCTGCTACATTACATTAGAAAGTGATCTTTATAACAAACTTTGCTTTACATTATTTCCCAGGGTAGAAGCGCGAGTTGTGTTTTTCACAAATAGTAAAATTTGATTTTTGATAATATGCCCTTTGCCAGACGATATTGGCTGCCATCTGCGGATACGCTTAACGACAGCATCTACAAATGCTTTGAAACGTCGTTTGTAGACTGCTGTTTTTTGTATTACGATGGGCATTTCATTCATGAGAAAAGTCGCTTCTCTTTTCAAACAACTTCAAATTGCCAAGGTTTTACTCATCTTCGTTGCAGGATTCATGCTGTTTTTCAGCGTTGCTTGTAGTGCTACTGAAACGGGGGCTAGACCTCATAACCCTCCCGTTCAGGCTGGAGGAGCAAACAACCCTTACAAAGGAAGTGGGGATAGCTACACCCAATATAAACAGCCGTCTAATCCGAATGTCAGTCTTGATCAGTCCAAATCATAGACATGCCAGTTTATCGGCATTGGTTTTGTCAATTGGAGTCATTAAGCAATCTAAAAACCCTACATGAATGTTGGAGCAGTATCATGATTAATCGCTTTTTTGGTATATTTACCAGTTGTTTCTCTTTTCTCAAACAATTCCGTCTAGAACGAATTCTTATTATTGTCCTAGCATCGGTTTTGCTTTTATCGACTGCTGCTTGTGGTGCCAAGTCTCCCCAATCTTCTGGAGGGGGCATAAACTCTCCGAGAGTTTCTGGTGAAGGTTCTTACCGGGAGCGAGTTGGTCAACCCTCAGGGGCTAGGGAATTTAGCGATCGGGCTGATGCGAAAGACCGTCCGGACTTAAGTACGTATAATGACTATGGTCAGTATGGTTCGGGAAGCCCAAGCGGGTTGCCTCCTAAGGCAAAAGAACTTGTTAAAAATGCAGATCGGAATGCAAATCGGCAAATTAAAGATCCTGGTGATCTAGTGGAAAATATTCGTGAAGGCAAGCCGTTTGACCAGCGAGTACGTGACCTCTCCGAACATGTAGGAGATAAAGCCGAGCAGCTAGGAGAAGATATTTCCGAAGGAACTCAGAAGAATCTGAGAACTCTGCAAGATAACGCTAGAAGTGCAGGAGATACTGCTCAGCGTGTCGCTGGGGATGCTAGCTGATCCTTAAACAGCAAACAGTAAAACTAGATTAGGGAATGCTTCTTTACCAAGTCAAAGTACCGTAAAGTTTTACCCTGATGTAGCTTTTCTGAAATCATCTGTTGAACTTTAAGACTAAACTCAGGAGAAATCAAATCATGACCTACGGTGATCAGCCTTACCGCGAACCAGAACGCCGAATTGTTGACCGTCCAGTTGCAGCACCTGCTGTGGTTGACTACCACGATCGAGTCCGTTGGGGCCCCATTATTGCGGGATTGTTCCTTGCAATTACCTCACAACTTGTTTTAAGTGGAATTGGAGCCGCGATCGGTTTATCAGCAATTGCCGGTGCAGATAATCCTCAGGCTGCTGCTGCCGATGCAGGAACAGGAGTTGGGATCTGGTCAATTATTAGCTTATTAATTGCCCTGTTTTTGGGTGGATGGTTACTGACTCGCCTCTGTGGCCCCATGAACCGGAATACTGCCCTTTTGAATGGTACTGTTCTCTGGGCAACAACGATCGCCCTCAGTGCTTGGCTGTTGACGAGTGGTGTAGCGGGTGCGTTTGGTGTCATTGGAGCTAACTTAGGTGAGATTGTTAACCAGGCTCAAACTGGAACCGCAGGTGCCCCGGCCGAAGGAGTGACAGAAGAACAGATTCGGCAAGTGGCAGAGAATGCCGCGACTGCTGGTTGGTCGTTTGCATTTGGCTCATTACTAGGATTGATTGCCACATTGGTTGGAGCAGCCTTGGGGGCACGCACTCCACGCCAGCCAGTAGTTGCAACTCAGCAAGTTCCTCCTGGTGATGTAGACAGACCCTACACCCGTTAGGAAACAGGTTCAAAACGAAGCGTCGTTAAAACAACCTATCAACTCCCAATTCATTCACCACCCCCTGGCAGCTAAAGTTAGGGGGAATTTTTTAGTTTAATTCAGGAGAGGTCTAGATAGCGTAGTTTAAGTCGATGCAAATTGCTGTAAGGTTAACGAGCAAACTGTTTAAGTTCAAGGTTTTCCTGTGGCAGAGCATCAATTGGACGACGGGGACGGCTGCGTCGAGCCAGCAGCAGATGGGCAGACGGAATGTAAAAGAGAGCTAAAATCGTAGCACCACCCAGTCCTCCAGCGATCGCAATGGCCAGGGGTGGCCAAAATCCGGTTTCATCTAGGAGTAGGGGAATGAAACCAACGATCGTAGTTAGGGTCGTGGCTAAAACATGGCGAGTCGATTTGAAGACGACCGCTTGAGTGGCATAAAGATCACCTTCACGGGCAAGGGGATCATCCCGTAAAGCAGCCAGCACCACGATCGAATCATTAATGGCTAAACCGACTAGTCCCAGCGTTCCTAGAATTGCTGTGAAGCCAAACAGCGAATTGAATAGCCATAATGCTAATGCTGCTAAACCGATCGCGCAGACTGCCACCGTTGCAATCAGTCCTGCCAGTCCAAAGGAGTTGAATGAGAGAACTAAAGTCGCTGTCATTAACAGAATTAATACACCAATCGTGGAGAGCAGATTGGCGATCGCATTGCCCCTAGCATCGGCTTCTCCGCCGTATTCTAGACGGTATCCGGATGGTAAGATAAAATCATTTTCCTGAAGCTGTTGTTGGAAACGGGAAAGAACAGTATCCGGTAAAGCTCCTGCCGTAATGTAACCCTGAACAGTATTGATCCGCTGACCGTTACGACGAGAAATGGTAGAGAGATCGGGAACCAATTCTACATTAGCGATCGCATCTAACGGAATTAAATTAGAACCTGAATTTTCGTTTACTGGAACCAGATCAAGAGATTTAATATTCTCTAAATGACTGCGTTGCTGATTACTTAAACGAACCTGCACAGGAATGTTTTCGGTTCCTTCCAGGATGGAACCACCGACTGCTCCCTCTAAGGCAGCATCAAGCTGACGGGCGATCGTGCTGTTGTCAAGTCCAGTTCGCTGTCCTTGAACTTCATCGACAGTCAGAGCCAGTTTGGGTAGGGCTTCCGTTAAGGTTGCTTGGGTATGAATGACTTGATCAACCTGGGCGAGTTCACCTCGAAGCTGATTCCCTAACTGCCGCAGTTGCTCCATCTCTGAGCCGTAGATCCGCAGCTCGATCGGGGCATCAAAGGGTGGGCCCTGTTCAAGCTGTTTGACTAGAACTTGCGCTTGGGGAAAGGCAGCATCTAGCTCTTGCTGAAGGGTTTGAATCGTATCTCTGAGCCGTTCTGTGGAATGGAGTTGCACGATCGCCTGGGCATAGTTGGCTGCATTTTCCCGTCGTCCTGAAACGTTGTAAAAAAAGGACGGGGCACTTTTGCCAAGGAACCAATGCACATCATCGATATCAGGATGTTGGCGAATCAGATCGCGGGCTTGTAAGACTTGGGCTTGGGTTTGGACGATCGCGGTTTGGGTCGGCAAATTAAATTCAATCTGAAACTGATCACGGTTGGTGGGCGGGAAAAATTGCTGTTCCAGTGCTCCAAACTGCACAAAGCCGATCACAGGCAGTATGAATGATAAACCTACCCCCAACCAGGGTCGTCGAAAGGTTGCCCGCAGGCTCCAAAGGTAAGCGTTTGACAATTGAGCATTGCCAGCCCCATGATGCCACCAGCTTTGGCGAAATCGAAACGGTTCCCATTGTGCCAATCGTCCGACCAATGCCGGAATCACCGTGAGGGAAAGAAAAAGCGAACTGAGTAGCGCTAGAATTACCGTTAAACCGATCGTGCCAATGAATTCTCCCACACTTCCGGGTGATGAAGCGATCGGAATGAAGGCGAACACGGTGGTTAAAGTAGAAGCGACCAGGGGAACAGCTAAATGGCTCACCGTTGAACGAACTGCATCGGATGGATGGAGTCCTTGCCGCAGACTGGTTTGCACCTCATCTACGACGACGATCGCATTATCAATTAATAACCCTAGTGCAATAATGATTCCTGTCACCGACATTTGATGGAGCGGAATCCCTAACCCCTTCATGCAGCCAAATACCATCAAGCTTGCCAGGGGTAGGGCAGAACCCACAATGAGGGCAGACTTCCAGCCCAGCATCAGCAAAGAAATGGCGATCACGAATCCAGAACCCATCACTAAGTTAGTAATCACCCCATTCAGCCGTTGCTGCACATACTGGCTTTGATCAAGTACTTGATGCAGTCCAATCCCATCCGAAAGATCAGCTTCAAACTGGTGTAAAACTTGATGCGCCCGCTCTGCCCACAAATCAACTCGCTCCTGAGATTCCACCGTTGCAGACAGCACAACTGCTGGATATCCCTCCACGATCGCCAAACTATCCGGCGGTTCCTGCACCCCTTTCGTAACTTCTGCAATCTCTCCCAATCGGGCAACCTGTCCGTTATTGCCGACCTGAATCGGAATTTGCCGAATCCGCTCCAAGGAATCCAGGGCACTATTAATTTCCAGCAAAAACTCACTACTAGAACTCCGCAACTGTCCTGCCGCTAATTTGGCATCACTGTTTTGAATTTGTTGCGCTAATGCTTGAGCCGTTAAGCCCAGACGAGCCAACTCAGCAGGCGAAATTTTTACCTGAATTTCTTCCTCTGGCTCACCAAACAACTCCAATCTGTCTGTCCCTGGAATCGATCGCAGTTCAGTTTCCAAACCTTTTGCCAATCGTCCCAGAATCGTGTAGTTCGGTGGCGTATCCAGTTCCCAGGTCAATCCCACAATTAGGGCACTAGCCGAAGTGGACTCATCCCGAAATTCTGGTTCAGAGGCTCCTGCGGGCAGTTCCGGAACCACATCACTGATTTTATTGCGAACCTTTGACCAGACCGGATCAACGTTTTGAATCGATTCCTTTAATTCCACCACTACCGAAGAAAAGCCCGAACTGGAAGTCGATCGCAGCGATTCAATTTCCTCTAATTCAAACAGCTTTTGCTCCACCTTTTCCGTCACCAGGGATTCCACCCGCTCTGGGGTAGCCCCCGGAAAGAAGGTGACAACGCTGGCAAACCGTTGGGTAATTTCTGGATCTTCCATCCGGGGCAAGGTGAAAAACGCAGACAGTCCCCAAACCACAATCAGGGTGAGGGTGAGGATAAGAAGCTGGCGATTGCGATAAAAAAGATTCATGGCAATAAATGGTGAAGAATAACCGGTAGGGGCACACTGCTGTGTGTCCTTGCGATCGTTGGTTTATATGACTGGGCAGGCAAAATGCCCACCCCACAGGAGTTTTTAAGGGGAAACGGTGACGGTTTGACCGGAGACAATGCGGTGGGTGCCAGTGACGATCGCCCTTTCTCCGGGTTGTAGGAGTCCTCGTACGAATACGCGCTGTTCTTGCGTGGAAGAATCATCGGCTTTGGTGTGGAGCACTTCGACATCCCGCCGTGCTACGACATAACTACCTTTGGTTTCGTCTGCATCGTTTTCATTCACCACATACACCGACCACAAGCCCCGATCGCTTGGAACCAGTGCAGTTGCCGGAAGCCAGTATCCGTCCTCAGGCTGAGTGTCTGAAATGAGAAGTTGAGCGGTTTGTCCGATCGCAACATCCGATTCAGGGCTGAACTGTAAAACGATCGTCACCGTGCGCGTATTGGTATCCAATTCTGGCAGCAGGGCTGTGATCTGAGCATCATAGGACTGATTTCCCACCTGAAGTGATTGCGGACTGCCGATTGTCAAACGATTAGACATATCTACGGGCACGCCGATCCGGGCTTCCAGTTCTCCCCCTTCCACCAGCCGCAACACCGACTGCCCCCCACTGACCACCACGCCTTCATCCACTAACCGTTGGCTCACTCTGCCGCTAAAGGGCGATCGCAACACGCTTTTTTCTAACTCAATCTCGATCGCCTGGAGGCTGGCATCTAACTGTCTCACGGTTGCCTGCTGAGACATCACCTGTTCCTGCCGCGTTCCGGCTAATAACTCATCCAACTGGCTCTGCGCCTGGTTCAGCCGATTTTGTAAGGAACCCAGGTTAAAGGTTTGCTGATCCAGATCTTCACGGGCGATCGCCCCTTCCTGATACAGTCCTTCCCGGCGGGCTTTCTGCAACTGGGCGAGGGCAACCTGCTGTTCTAAATCGGCGACGGCAGCACGGGCAGCGGCGATCGTTTCCGGACGTGCTCCGGTTTCCAATTCCTGAAGCTGTGCCAATGCCTGATCCCGTTGGGCGATTAACTGTTGCCGTTGGGCTTGTAAACTGCGGGTATCTAACCGAGCGAGGGGCTGGTTTGCTGTGACGGTATCGCCTTCTGCCAACAAAAGTTCAATCACTGTGCCAGATTGCTCAAACCCTAACTCACTGCTGCGCCGAGCGACAATTTCTCCGGTATAAGTGCGCCTTACCTCGTAGCTGCTGGCAGGCTTCAGGCGAACCGTTTCGACTGAAAGAGGTTGAACAGATTGAGTGGGTTCGGCAGCATTGCGAAAGAACTGGGTGTGGGCGATCGCAACTCCCGGTAACGCCAGCAACAGCATGATTCCCAGCCAACTCCAACGGTTGAGCCGCCATGAAGGAATAGAAGGGGGAGTTAGAGATTCGGTCTGAGTGGCTAGGTCTGCGGCTGGATGAGCGGCTGGATCAACGGACTGCGAACTGTGAGCGAACAATTCAGACGAAACCGGATCAGAGTTCATAGCTCAATATCCATTGAGTTGATATTCAACAAAGCTGTATTCAACTTGTTGTGTATTGTTTCATAGCCTATACTCAACAAGTTGGATATGTCAATTCCTTGGCAAAAGTTTTCTGCTGCGGTAGCTTTTCCACCTTCCCTGTAGGGGTAGTGCCATTTCGTAAAGGATGAAGGAAAATTCGGTGCAGCGATTTGCAGCAACCGTAGCGCAGGCATCTTGTCTGCATGGGCTAGCCGTCGAGACAACTACCCTACGATTTTTCTCTACCCTTTACGGAATCGCACTACCGAAACCCGACACAGCAAGTAGATGTTGGGCAGGACTCATCCCGATCGACAACAATCCAGCAGGGATATGGCATACTATGTCCCTACGTCTGGGAAATGCGTTAACTGGAACTTGATATAAGTGCGGCTGTATGGGGGCCACGAGTTACCTCAATTTTGAAGCCCGTGCGCTCTAGTCTGGGTTCACTGCCAGCAATAACATTCCAGAATTCAACGGCACCTGTACGCGGAGATGGCTCACGATAGTTGTAAATCAGCACTGCCAGAGATTGCCCCACTTCATCAAAAACAGCATCTTCTGGCAATAAACCCTCAAACCCATACTCTTCTAGCGTTGTGAGTTGTCCTGAATCCGGATTCAGCCGCAACAGCGACAGAGAACTATGGGACTTACCCCGCCAAGCAGGTAAAAAATTGGGGAGGTAAGTGCGCCGCAAATTCACTGTAACCACCAAAGAATCATCTGGGCTAAGGGCAAATCCTTCTGGGCCCAGCCCTACTTCTGCCCTTGAAACAATCTCAGGCTGCCCACCTGAAGCGATCGCCCCCTCAAACCGAATCGAGATCATTTCACCTTTGGGATTCATCAAATAGTTTAATTGCCGAATATTTCCCCATGTCCGCCACTTCAGGTCAGGAATCAGGTAAAACCGCCCATCAGACGTAAAGTTTCCTGCACTGAGCCAATTTCCCACCTCGATCGGTTCACCATAGGGGGTGAGGGTGATGTTTGATGGAGCATTAAACGACACTTCGTAGAACGCCACACTGCGATTGTTCAAATTCAGGGCAAGAAAGCGTCCCGATGGATGCCAACTGATCGAATTCACCTGAGTGGGTTGCCCCGCCGCATCCGTGATGGCAAAGGACTGCGGTTCACCCAAATTGCCCTCCGAGTCAAGCGGGATCATCACCAGTTCTCGACCCACTTCATCAATGTCGATCGCCAGCAAGTTTCCCTCTGGACTGATAGCAATCTGTTCTGGATTGCGACCGATCGCCAGCGTTTCAGTGACGACGGTTTGCGGTTGAGCCACATCGACTACCGTTAGCAGCGATCCGGGCGGCATCTCTTCAATATTGTCATATGCCTCCACGTCATCCGGTGGTCTGCTCCGCACCTCCACAACATAGGCTTTAGAACCATCGGGCGAAGTTGCAATAATCTGTGGCCAGGACATAACCGAGTTAGAAACCTGAACTTGATTTAGCGTGTAATTGCCATTTGACAGGGGTAAATCAATCACACTCAACGCATCCTCAACTCCCGGAACACGATCTAAAACACCATCCGCATAGGCAGTTGCCACCATATCTGCATCAGATGCCACCAGCAGCTTTTGTCCTGAGAACGGAGAAGTCAGAGGGTTTTGGGCAATCGGAGCGATCGCAACCGGATCAATCAATTGCAGCAATCCATAGAAAATCACTCCTAGCACGATGCCCAAAATTCCCCAACCGATCCGCTTAGACCACTTTGATTTGAATCGTTTCATGGTTATTCTTCAACTCTGGACTGAACAACGATTCCGTCGAGACAGGGTAAGCATAGCTAAATCCTGCGCCTCCGATGGATGCAGGTGAATGGAACAGCTTGATTCAATACCATGAGCCAATTGCCAAACGATATGCAGGTGATGGAATTTCGCTAACGGAATGAACTTTCATTCTGTAGAAAATGTAAGAAAAACTTTAAGGAGTGTCAAGTCAACGCAACACATTGAGAGCGGTTTAGTGAATTCACAGGTAGAAGCTGAAACCGTTGTTTTACATAACTTATAGCCTCATGCGCCTATGACCCATGATTGCAGCTTCTGTTATTTAGATAAATAAAATTCATCTGGATTTTATTTGTGTTAAGGCAAATTTATAGATCGATCGTTCCAGCCTAGAGCGAATTTGCAAGCTTACCAGTACTGCTTGCCTGTTTTGTGAATAATTATTCAGGTAGTTCGCCCTGGTTGATTTTGGAGGTTAAGTTGAGCAATGTTAAACGTCAAAAAGCTAAGTAACCGATTGATGGAATTTGAAAGTTAAATTTGGTCATTGCGATCGGGCGATCGTCCCCTTTTAACTGCCATGATTCCTGGTACAAGGTGTGAAACCTATCTAATTAAATTAAACTAAGCTGCATTCAATTTGGTTTATTGTAAATGCTTAATTGATTAATAACGAACTGCTTCCCAACAGGCTCGCTCAGTCTGAGCAATCACTTCTGGATCAAGTTCAAAATGCCCGCGATAGCTGACTTTAACAATGCCAGTAAACATTCCCCAAACGATCGCAATTAGAAGCTTAGGCGGCATGGGTTTCGTAATTTGTTGTTGATTGGTTTTTTCAAAAAAGCTGCATCCAGGTTCCCAAAGTTTTGCCGCAACTGCTTGGCTAGATTCATCTAAATAAGACACATGATCATGAAATTCTAGAAACTGAAACGCCAGCGGATTTTCAATGGCAAAATTGATCAATCTTTGCCAGAAAACATGAAATTGTTGACGTGCAGGTAAATCCTCAGGAAAGTCTTTAACTAAGGTTTCATATAACAGCAACTTAGCGCGTTGATACACTGCATTGGCTAACGCTTCTTTACTGTCAAAGTAACGATAGATCGTGCCTGCTCCCACATTTGCCCGCTCTGCAACAAGCGGCATCGGAGTGCCATGAAACCCAAACTCGGCAAACAACTCCAGCGCAGCCTGTAAAATCACTTCACGCTTATCCGTGCGATCGCTTGTTGATCGAGCAGGTTTTGTCATGATACTTAGGGCTTCGTTATCGTTGGTGTTGAATCAGAGGTTGTTTGAACCGATCGTTTGAAATTTCCCTCAAATTTTCCTCAGTATACGGTGTCAGCCTGGAGATTAAGCTTCACCACCGTTCGGCGATTCGTTTTCATATTCAACTTGTTGGATATGGTGCCATACTCTATACTCAACTTATTGGATATGTTGTGTCATCTTTAAAAACTTTTGTACGTTATGGCCCTCGCTCATACAATTCTGGTCGTCCTGGCATCCGAACCTCGGAGTGGTTATGACGTGAGCAAGCAATTTGATGAGTCGCTTGGGTGTTATTGGAAGGCGAGCCAGCAGCAAGTCTACCGAGAGCTAGCCAAGATGGAGCAGCAGGGGTGGGTGCATTTTGAAACGATTCCTCAAGTGGGTAAGCCCGACAAAAAGATTTATCACCTGACGGAGCAAGGACAGCAGGAATTGATGAAGTGGTTTGCCATGCCTACCGACCCTACTCCAATTCGGGAAGATTTGCTGGTTAAGGTGCTGGCTGGCCCCTACATTCCCCGGAAGCTATTGCTGAAAGAACTTCATCACCGGCGGCAAAAACACCTCGACCAACTGACTTTCTATCAGAAAAAGGAAGCTTCCTATCACTCCATGCCAGCGATCGATTTGGCAGAACAGTTTCGCTATCTCACGCTGCGGCGCGGACTCCGTTATGAAACTGCCTGGATTGACTGGTGTGATGAAGTACTTGCCTTTTTGGAAAAGATGCCATCCGATGAATCGCAGTAGGCTGTCAGGCTCACGCACAATATTAAAATAAAGAGCAGTCTACAATGAAGAGCAATTTACGATCGAAGGGAATTGAACCGCTCTATGACAGATGCATCCCACACTCCACCCACTCACCCTAAAGCAGTTGATGCAGAGATGCCGCCCCATGCAAAACTGCTTTTCTACCTGGATGCTACCCTGGAATCCGATCGCGAGTTTGCGGCGATCGAATATGCGGCAAGCGGTATGCTGGACTTAACCCATGCTGAAACCCTAAAAGAGCTAGATCTAGATGGTGCCCTGAGAACCATTCAATGTAAGGCGGAAATTGCTCGGCAAATGATTCGGTGGCTCGCCGAACATCCAAACCACCTATAGAGGAAACAGTGTTTGTTGCATCAAGCAAGGTTTAAAGGAGTGATGAATTGGCGGTGGCGTAGAGTATTTTTATCAGCGCAAATCCGCATTTTGGGCTGGTTAGTGCTGCTATTTTTACTGTCCATTATTATTTCAATTTTTACGATCCGCCAAATTCTATCCGCTCAACTCACCGAAAGAGTGCAGCGATCGTTAGAACAAGAAATTGAAGAAGTACAGCGATTGGTAGAGGGGCGTAACCCGACGACAGGTGAGCCGTTTGGAGATGATGTTGCTGCTATCTTTGATGTATTTTTATCGCGCAGTGTCCCAGAAGACAACGAGTTTTTTATTACCTTATTAAACGGTAGCATCTATCAAACGAGTCCGATCGCGCTCCCAGAAATACTCATCACTCATCCATCATTTCTAGATACGCTTGATCTAAGCCAACCGAAACTGGGGCAACAAAGCCAATTTGGCGAGACGATTATTTATCGTGTTCACCCCATTGAAACATCAGGTGATGTGCAGGGTGTTTTTGTTGTCGCCCAATTACTGCGTAGCCAGCAGCAAGAAATTGATCAGGCGGTTATCGTTGCTTCAAAGGTAATTGGTAGCGTTTTAATGATTGCCTTGGGCTTAGCCTGGTTAGCGATCGGGCGTGTCCTATCTCCCTTAAAGTTGTTAACTGAAACGGCACGATCGATTCAAGATTTTAACCAAAGCCTCACCCAACGAATTCCGGTGCGCGGGGATGATGAAATTGCTGAACTAACCGCAACCTTTAACCAAATGCTCGATCGGCTGCAAACTTCGTTCACTACACAGCGAGAATTTATTAACGATGCCAGCCACGAATTTCAAACGCCGATTACCGTGATTCAGGGACACCTAGAAGTTTTAGGCAATTCGCTCCATCATCAGTCTGATGAACTCACTGATGCGATCGAACTGATGAATGATGAGCTGAATCGCATGAGCCGTTTGGTAGATGATTTACTACTCTTGGCAAGAGCCGAACGCCCAGATTTCTTGAACTTGGAACTGATTGATGTGAGCCGCTTGACAGACGAACTGTATGCCAAAGCAACGGCACTGGCTCCCCGTCAATGGCAAATCGCATCCAGGGCCGCCATCCGCATTGTGGCCGATCGCCAGCGCATCACCCAAGCAATAATGAATCTCGTGCAAAATGCCGTTGAACATACAAAAAATGGTGATGTGATTGAACTGGGTTCTCAACTGATACGAGATGAAATAGCGGATGAAGTTTGCTTTTGGGTCAGGGATAGCGGAGTAGGAATTGATGCGGTAGATCACAGACGGATCATGCAACGCTTTGCCCGTGCTGCCAATACTCGACGGAAATCAAAAGGGGCTGGGCTGGGTTTATCAATTGTTAAGGCGATCGCCGAAGCGCATGGAGGACGAGTTAGCATCTCCAGTAAACTAGGCAAAGGCTCCCAGTTTAATGTGATTATTCCGCTTGATCCTCCCCAGGAGGTGACTGTCCGATGAGCCACATTTTAATCGCTGAAGACGAGTTTCGGATCGCATCCTTCTTGCAAAAAGGCTTGCAGGCTAACGGTTTTGCCACGACCGTTGCAGATGATGGCATTCAGGCGGCATATCTTGCCCACACAGGCAGTTTTGACCTGCTGATTTTAGATTTAGGGCTACCTGGCAAACATGGTATCCGTGTCATTGAAGAACTACGTGGACAGGGGGTGCCGCTGCCCATCATTGTTCTGACGGTCATTCAGGATGTGCAGGACAAGGTAAAAGCCTTGGAAGCTGGGGCAAATGACTATGTGACGAAGCCCTTCTCTTTAGATGAATTAATTGCCCGCATTCGAGTGCAACTGCGCTATCAGCGATCGCCCCAACCCGTTGAGTCAATGGTGTTGAACGTAGGAGAATTGCAAATCGATCTGCGGCAACGCACGGTTTGCTGGAAGGGGAAAATGGTTGAATTATCAACCCGTGAATTTACTTTATTAGAACTCTTAGCGCGGCATCCTGGGCGCACTTGGACACGCGAAGATTTATTAGATAATATTTGGGGCTATGATTATGCTCCTAGTTCTAACATTGTTGATGTGTATGTTGGATACTTAAGAAAAAAATTGGGGCAGGGGGTGATTAAAACAGTAAGAGGCGTGGGTTATTCCCTGGAAATTTAAGTACTTTTTCATTTCCTCTTAAAAAAAACTCATTGCTCTTGACTGGCCATCCAGTAGTCTAAAAAGGTAGCTTTTACTTCTTCATAATCAGAAACGATGGCCAAACAAATTTTTCATTACATTTCCATAGACGATCGATGGTTTGGACAGAATTATGAATTTTTTCTCATGTGTTCTTAGAAAAATTCCATGAAATAACCATAACGATCGCATAACCTAGTCTTAACCCAACCCTGTCACCCAAATATTTGTTTAAGGCAGTTCAAGTCGTCAGCTTCCGAGCGTTCCTTCTACTTACTAGTCAAGCGGAATGCTTACTTTGCTGTCTCTAGAAATTGGCGGTTCTCTGTCGCTTAAGAGGTTGAGTGATGAAATTGCTAGCCCAAAATCGAGCCTCCAACGATAATAAAATGCCATATTCTGATGATCAAGATGTAGAAGAGGGTGGGTTACTTTGGCAGATGGGGAATGTTCTTCAACACCATTCAACCGGAGAAACTCCAACTCATCCAAACCCCTTACGCATTGCGCTTTACTCCCATGACACAATGGGCTTAGGACACAAACGTCGTAATTTGCTCATTGCCCAAACCCTCGCTCGATCGCTCCCCCACGCTTCCATTTTGCTGATTACCGGCATGGAGGAGGGACGGAGTGAATATTTGCCGCGTAATGTTGATTATTTAGCTCTGCCTGCCCTGAAAAAGGAGAGTGATGGGCAGTATCAGCCACGCCGCTTAGATCTGTCGCTTCAAGAGTTAGTCAAGATTCGATCGCAGGTGATTCAAGCCGCCTTGGGAACATTCGCCCCCGATCTATTCGTCGTAGACAACGTGCCACGCGGAGCCGTGCGGGAGCTAAATCCGACTTTAAAGCAACTCCGCACTCAGGGAAAAACCCGGTGTGTGTTGGGGTTGCGAGATGTCTTAGACGAACCAGGGGTGGTGACTCACGAATGGCGACGTTCCCTCAACGAAGAGGCGATTCGTCGGTATTATGACGGGGTTTGGATCTATGGCGATCCCAATGTGTTTGATCTTGTAAATGAATATCGATTTGCCCCCGATATTGCAGCGAAAGTTCGTTATACCGGCTATTTTGATCAGCGGCAACGGCTACAATTCCTTGAGCCAAGCGTTGAACCAGATATCACCCTACCCGAAGGTAAATTAGCGTTGTGCCTTGTTGGGGGTGGACAGGATGGAGCGCATTTGGCGCAGACATTTGCCCAGGCACAGCTACCCGATGATATGAATGGTGTCATTCTAACGGGGCCGTTCATGCCATCAAAATACCAACAGCAGTTGTATCAGTGGGCAGCAAACAACCCGCGATTACAGGTTTTAAATTATGTCCATGAGCCAACCCAACTTTTAATACGGGCAGACTGCGTGGTATCAATGGGGGGATACAATACCACTTGCGAACTCTTGTCCTTTGGCAAACGATCGCTAATTGTGCCGCGTGTGACTCCACGATTAGAGCAGTGGATTCGAGCAAAGCGACTACACGATTTAGGCTGGGTGGATGTTCAACATCCTGATCAGGTGACTCCAGACAGTATTGCTCAATGGCTTTCTCAGTCCGATCGGGGTAATGAACGATCGCCTTTTTCCATTGACTTTAATGGTTTAAGTCATCTACCAAAGCTAGTTCTAGAAATCACAATGAATTCTACTTCGCATTCATGCCGTGTATCCTAGTACAGGATGTTTGACCTATGACACTTATCGATAAGATTAAAGTTGGATATATCCTTAAGCGATATCCGCGCTATTCTGAAACATTCGTTGTTTCGGAAATTTTAGCCCATGAAGCCGTTGGGTTAAACATACAAATATTTGCGCTTCACCCTCCTTTGGATGGACATTTTCAAGACATTATTTCACGGGTACGTGCCCCCGTTAAATATCTTTTATCCAATGATTTACGTGGTAGCACTCTCTGGAAAACTCTGGAAGAAACAAGCGATATCATTCCCAATTTATGGTCAAAGTTGGAATATGCCAGGGGAGAAGATATCCATCGGGTGTACAAAGCCCTTCAACTTGCTGGTGAGGTTCGTCGTCAGGGAATTACCCATCTTCATGCTCATTTTGCCACTTCTGCGACGGTTGTTGCGCGGCTAGCAAGCCACTTTGCTGATATTCCCTACTCATTCACAACCCATGCCAAAGATATTTTTCATGAAAGCGTAATTCCATCAGAGTATCAGCTTAAACTGCAAGATGCGGCGGCTGTTGTCACGGTCAGTGATTATAACCTGAATTACTTACAGCAAACTTACGGAACGATCGCAGACAAAGTTCAGCGCATTTATAACGGTCTGGATTTACAGCAGTTTCCCTACCATTCTCCTCAACACTGTCCACCCAATATTCTGGCGGTGGGGCGACTGGTGGAGAAAAAAGGATTTTCTGTGTTAATCAATGCTTGTAAGGTTTTACGGGATCAAGGAGCGCAATTTACCTGCCAAATTGTGGGAACAGGTGAACTTGAGGCAGATTTACGCCATCAGATTGTTGAATTAGGATTGCAGGATATCGTGACATTAATGGGTCCACGTCCTCAAGGGGAACTTGTGCAACTGATGCAGTCTGCTGCCGTTTTCGCCGCGCCTTGTGTTGTTGGTTCTGATTGCAATCGGGATGGACTACCTACCGTGCTTCTGGAAGCAATGGCATTAGGAGTACCTTGCGTTTCTACAGACGTGACGGGCATCCCAGAAGTATTACGCCACCAGGAAACCGGGTTAATGGTTCCCCAGCATAATCCGATCGCCCTTGCTCAGGCAATTTCACAACTGTTAATAGACGGCGAACTCCGGGTGCAGCTTGCCACCCAAGCTAGAAAACTAATTGAGCAAGACTTTGATATTCATCGTAATACAGCGCATTTACGCACCGTGTTTCGATCGGCATCTGCAACGACGGTAGCCGTTTAGGAGGTATACTCATGCGAATTGCATACATTTGCGCCGATCCAGGAATTCCTGTATTTGGTTCTAAAGGATGTTCTATCCATGTACAAGAAATTATTCGCGCATTCATTCAAGAGGGTCATCAAGTTGAGCTTTTTGCGATTCGTTTTGGCGGTTATCCTCCTGCCGATTTAGCAGACTTACCCTTGCACAAACTGCCTCAACTACCCAAAGGAAATACTGCACTTCGGGAGCAAGCTGCCCTCAGCCTTAACCTGGATTTGCGGTTTGACTTAGAGCTATCAGGACGGTTTGACTTAGTGTATGAACGCTATTCCCTGTGGAGTATGAGCGGTATGGAATATGCTCAGGATCAAGAAATTCCTGGCATTCTGGAGGTGAATGCACCTTTAATTGAAGAGCAAGCAGCCCATCGCGGATTGATTCACCGACACCAAGCAGAACAAATTGCTCAGCGAGTTTTTCGGGCTGCAACGTCGATCGTGGCAGTGTCTGAAGCGGTTGCCGATTACCTGAAGGGATATGCTGAGACATGGGGTAAAGTGCATGTAATTCCGAATGGAGTCAATCCCGATCGCTTTCCGGTTGGCTTGGTTCCCACTTTGCCCAGTGATGTTTTCACGATCGGCTTTGTTGGCTCCATGAAACCCTGGCACGGCTTACCCACTCTGGTTGAAGCATTTGCCCACTGTCAAGTTGCAATTCCTGAATCGCTCCGATTGCTGATTGTCGGAGACGGACCAGAACGCAGTGCGATCGAAGCTCAACTTGCCGAACACCATTTGCTACGGGCGGCGCACTTTACAGGCAGTGTAGACCCTGCTGCCGTTCCTGGTTTGCTTGCCTCAATGGATGTGGCGGTGGCTCCCTATCCTGACCATCCCGATTTTTATTTCTCACCACTCAAAGTCTACGAGTACATGGCAGCCGGATTGCCCACTGTCACCAGTCGGATTGGACAGTTGTGTGATGTAATTCAAGATGGCGTGAACGGGTTATTGTATGAACCGGGAAACAGTACTGAGATGGCGAATCAACTGATCCAGCTTTATGATCAACCAACTGTTCGATCGCAGCTAGGATGCAATGCACGCAGCGTAGTTTTGCGTTCTCATACCTGGAAACGAGTTGTGCAGAAGATTTTACGCTTGGCTCAACCTGTTGTTCAGAAAGTGGAGGTACGGGCGTAATGGGTCGTCCCCAAAAGTTGAAAGAGGTTGTACCTGGATTTGGTCGAATTCTGCAACGATTTTATCCCTACATCCGCAAGCAGCAAGGACTCATTGCCATTTCTTTTCTGGCTTTGTTTGCAGAAATCGGGTTGCGATTATTGGAACCCTTGCCCCTAAAATTTGTTTTTGATGAAATTTTTTCAGAACAGGCGGGACGCGAGTTTACGAATCTGGCATTTATCCAATCCTTAGATACACGGATGCTGCTGATCGCCTCCGCTCTTGCCGTACTGGCTGTGGCAGGATTAAGGGCGATCGCCGCCTACTGGAACACCGTTGGGTTTGCGTTGGTGGGAAACCGGGTACTCACCGAAGTTCGGAGTGTGCTTTACTGCCATTTGCAAACGCTTTCTCTCTCCTTCCATCACGGTGCCCGCAGTGGTGACTTAACTCTGCGCGTGATTAGCGATGTTGGTTTACTGCAAGAAATTGTTGTCACTGCATTTTTGCCCCTCCTCGCCAACTGTCTGATTTTGGTGGGAATGCTCAGCATCATGCTTTGGCTAAATGCCCAACTAACGCTGTTGGTGCTGGCTCTGATTCCGCTATTTTGGCTAACAACGCTGCGCTTAACGCGACGGATTCAAGATGTGTCGCGGCAACAGCGAAAACGAGAAGGGGCAATGGCAGCAACGGCGGCTGAGTCGATCGGTGCAATTAAAATTGTCCAGGCGTTGTCGTTGGAAGACAAGTTTGCCAATGTGTTTACTGGGCAAAACAAAAAGAACCTGAAGCAAGGGGTGAAGGCAAAACGGTTAGCAGCCAATTTGGAACGTACCGTCGATGTGTTGGTGGGCGGGGCAACGGCTCTGGTATTGTGGCGCGGTTCAGAATTGGTGCTGGACAACACCTTAACTCCAGGAGACTTGCTGGTTTTCCTGACCTACCTCAAAAATGCATTTAAACCCATGCGCGACTTTGCTAAATACACCGGACGTTTGGCAAAAGCCACCGCAGCCGGAGAGCGGATTCTTGACCTGCTTGACCAGACCCCCGAAGTATACGACTTACCCAATGCAAAGCCTGCTCCGCCTTTCGTTGGACTCATCCAGTTTCAATCGGTGAGCTTTGCCTACAAACCCGGACATCCTGTTCTTCAACAAATTGATTTTTTGGTCTATCCAGGGCAACGAGTGGCGATCGTCGGTCATTCTGGCAGTGGTAAATCTACGTTGGCAAACTTGCTGCTGCGGCTGTATGACCCCACAGAGGGCGAAATTCTCATCGACCAGCACACCATTCGGGATTACACGTTGGAATCTCTCCGCGCCCAAATCAGCATTGTTTTGCAAGACAGCTTACTTTTTGCCACCAGCATTTGGGAAAACATTGGTTACGGCTCTCCCTCGGCAACCGAAGCAGATGTTATTGCGGCTGCCAAGTTGGCAAACGCCCACGACTTCATCATGGCACTCCCTCAAGGGTATGACACCGTAATTGGAGAGCGGGGTGTCACCCTCTCTGGTGGACAACGCCAACGAATTTCGATCGCCCGTGCTGCGGTGCGGCAGGCTCCGATTCTTGTTTTAGATGAACCCACAACTGGGCTAGACAAAGAAAATGAATACGAAGTTCTGGAAGCACTGGAGCGGTTAACCGTTGGGCGAACTACGTTCCTCATTGTCCATGATCTGAATTTAGCCGCCAAAGCTGACTTTATTTTGTACCTTGAGCGTGGACGCTTACTGGAACGGGGAACCCATCAAGAATTAATGCAGATGAACGGACGTTATGCAACGCTCTATCATTTGCAGTCATCTGAACATAAACACGATCGCCGTAAAACTAAGGGAGGGTCAAATGCAATCACCTGCTGATTATTTACATTTAGCTCGTCGTGATCCAGATTTACCTGGGCTACAACGATTGCTGGATGTGGATGCATTTGCAGAAATCATCCAGGCGCAGTTGTCCGATGCTGATTTACGCCAGGTTCGCAGAACTTATATTCGCTATAAACCTGCAACCAGTTGTTTAGTTAGCTATGAATTGGATATTGCTGGAACCAAAACGCTGGCATATGCTAAGGCAGTTACGGCGAGAGCAATGGACAAATTAGAAAAGTATCGGCATCGACCAGGTGTGCCTGGATTTTTCGGATTGCAGCGAACCGTGCTACTACCAGAAAAAATCATTATTTCAGGATTTCCAAATGATAATCGGCTCAAGCAATTACCGAAGCTAACCGATCCATCTGCATGGCAAAAGCGTCTTCAGAAAATGCTTCCTGATGCTCCTGATTTATGGACAGCTGAACTGCATACATTGCGGTATAAACCCGAACGCCGTTATGTTGGACAGTTGAACATTAAAGGACAACCAAAAGCCGTTGTCAAAGCTTATACAAACGATAGCTTTCGACAAGCAAAGGCAAATGCAAAAACATTTCAGTCGATCGCCTCAGTTCAGGTGATTCCAAGATTAGGACACTCCAACCAGGATTGTTTGTTGGTCTTTCCTTGGGTGACAGGGCAACCATTGAATGACCTGGCATTCATCAGTTCAAATTGGGATTTATTTGCTCAAACCGGAGCAACGTTAGCTCATCTTCATCAACAAAATCCTAAACACTTACTTTGCTTGAGTCGTACAGATGAGGTAACAAATTTGCTCTCTGTCGCTGCGGATTTAAGTTGGCTCTGTCCCCAGTGGAAAAGACGAATTCAAACGATCGCTGTCACCGTGTCAGCCAATCTTTTAGACTCACCCTCTCCATCCACTGCAATTCATGGAGATTTTAATGCTGAACAAGTGCTATGTTCTACTGATAGAAATCTAACGAAAGATGCAATTACTTTTATTGATTTCGATCGTGCGATTCGTAGTGATCCATCGGCTGATCTGGGTTCATTTATTGCAAAGCTGCACTGGGACGAATTGCGTCAGGCTTTATCAGCAGAACAGCGAGAACAGTTAGCCTCAGCTTTGATTTCAGGATACCGCACCGTTGCACCAAACCTGGTATCAAGTGAACAAATTCAGCAGTACATTACGATCGGCTTACTACGCCTCGCCGCTGAACCATTCCGCTACTGCGATCCTGATTGGTTGAATAAAATTGATGCCATTTTACAACGAATTGAAAAGATTTTATCTCATCTTCCTCCTAGCTCTTTTCGTTCCCGAATTGCTTAACTCTACTTTTCCGGTTCTGATTTGCTGTTTTTACTTGTTCTCATATCTCTTTAGTTTGGCTTACTTTTGTCCTGATTATGCCTCCTAAAACTTTAGCTCCTAATGTTTTTTTTGATGACCAAAAACTTCATTTTATTATTCCTGCACTTGATGTAAAAAACGTCCAGTCTCAATTCCAGACTCACTTATCTTCATGGTTAGGTCATAGCCATCTCACGGTTCACAATAGTCGTCTGGTTCGCTATAAAGCGGGTAAGCGTTGCTTAATTGAGTATGATGTTGAAGTAAACCGATCGGGGGTTTCCCAATTCATAACCTGGATTGGCAAAGTTCGCGCAAAAGGACTCGATCGCCACACCTATGAACTGCAATGCGCCCTGTGGCAAAATGGGTTTTCCGCAGACAGCCCAGACGGAATTTCTGTACCTGAACCGATCGGCACGATTCCCGACTGGCAAATGTGGCTGCAACGCAAAGTTCCCGGCACGACCGCCACATCCCTTCTTTCCCGTACAGAAAACACCCACCTTGCCCACCGCATCGCCGAGGCGATCCACAAATTGCACCAGTCCAACCTAATGCCTCACCGCCATCACGGCATGGAGCAGGAACTTGCCATTTTGCACGATCGCTTAGGAAGAGTCGTCCACCAACAGCCCCAGTGGCAATCTCGCTTAGAGCAGATTTTGCAACAGTGCGATCGGCTTGCTGCTCAGATGACCACCCCTCAGGTCTGCGGCATTCATCGCGATTTTTATCCTGATCAAGTGCTTGTAGATAGCTCTCGCATTTACTTATTGGATTTAGATCTTTACACCAATGGTGATCCAGGGCTTGATATTGGCAACTTTAATGGACACTTAATCGAACACAGCATTCGGTTTCTCGGTAATCCAGAAGCACTCACTAAACAGCAAAACGCCCTTACCGCTCGCTTTACTGAACTAGCTGGAGAAACAACACGCCGATCGATTCAGGTGTATACGCTCTTAACAATGGTGCGACACATCTATTTAAGTACTCAGTTTCCAGAACGACGATCGTTTACTGAACAAATTTTAGATTGGTGTGAACAACAGCTTTCACATCGAGCTACTAAATATTAGTCAACCATTTCTTTACCTAATTTACACATTACAAACGAATGAAAAATTTCTCGGTATGGGGTCTTTTAGTCACTAGCTCAATCTCTACAATTTTATCCTCACCATCACTGGCAGAAGAAATTGAATACCCTTCATTTAGTGAGCAAAATCTAGAAGAAATAAGCGAAGTTTTATCTACCCCAATTACGCCAGTGTCTCATCTTACAGATGTACGACCCGACGACTGGAGTTTTCAGGCTCTACAATCTTTCTCCGAACGATATGATTGTCTAAGCGGATATTCTAACGATCGTTTTTTAGGAGAAGAGTTTGCAGGAGAACAGTTACTCACGCGATATGAATTTGCAGCAGCTCTATCTGCATGTATTGATACAATCACTGCACAAATTACGACATTATCTGAAGAATTAAACTCGGATGATTTACTTACACTTCAACGATTGCAGTCAGACTTTACTGCTGAACTTGCTACCGTTCAAGAACAAGTGGATGTATTGGAAGCACAGACAACAACACTGGAAGCGCAATCTTTCTCCACCACCACCCGACTGGAAGGCGAAGTAATTCTTGCTCTGGCTGGCGTAACGGGCGATCGCAGAACGGATGAAAGTGATGAACCGATCGATCGTTCCATCACTGGCGGCAACCGAGTCCGCTTGGAAATGACGACCAGTTTCACCGGATCTGACCAATTACGAATGCGGTTCCAGGCTCGCGATATCCCTGAACTGGAAACCGCCACGGGAACTCAAATGGCAAACCTCGGATTTGATGGCAGCAATGAAAACAACATTGAACTCAATCGATTGGATTATGAATTTGAAATTGGCGATCGAGCCTTTGCAGTCGTGAGTTTAGTAGGGGGTGGATTGGGAGATTATGTCAGCACGGTGAACCCGCTCTTTAGCGGCAGTAGTGACGGTTCAATTTCCACCTTTGGGCGGGAAAATCCAATCCGCCGACAGGGAGGAGCACCAGGAATTGGCTTGACTTATGAACTGAGTGAAGCGGTGAATTTTGAGATTGGCTATGTTGCGTCACAAGCGACAGATCGAGAAGTAGGCATCGCCCGCAGCCCCTATGGTGCGATCGCGCAACTCACCATTGAACCCACCGACGCAACTCGGTTTAGTTTGACCTATCTTCGATCGTTTAATAGCCTCGATACGGGAACCGGAAGTTTTCTATCGGCTGATCCGTTTGAAGATGAATCTGATGCCATTACGGCAAATTCCTTGGGGGCAGAAGTTTCCTTTGAAGTGGGTGAGTCTGCCGTTTTGGGAGGACGCATTGGTTTTATCCAGGCAACCGCAGAGGATTTAGCCGACAATCCGCAGGCAGACATTTTTACCTGGGCAGTGTTAGCCGGACTGCAAGATTTGGGCGGAGAAGGTAATCTGGCAGGATTAATTGTGGGTCAGCCGCCCAGAGTCACCCGCAATGAGTATGGGACAGCAGAACAGGCAGCATCCTGGCATTTGGAGGCGTTTTATTGCTGGCAACTGAGCGATCGCATTTTCATCACTCCAGGTATCATCACGCTACTGAATCCAGAAAATAATGCAGCCAATGATCCGATTTACATTGGCACAGTTCGGGCGACGTTTACGTTCTAGCCTCTGCGAATGAAGCTCTGCCAGACAGAATAGATTCTGTCTAGTTTGATTAACGCACGAAGCAATCCATTTTCCCCTTGAACAATATCAATCTCTTTCTGTTCACGTTCTAATACAAGATCCTGTTCCATATGCAATTTCACACATACAGCTAAATTTTGGCGCGATTGGTATTATCGACTTGCAGTTCGACGATTACAGTGGGTTAGGGAACCTCTAATCATGTTCAATGTTCCGCAGTGCCGGCAATGTGTAACCCACAATCCCCATCAACAGCATACCGATCGCACATAGCACATACAAAAGCGCAATTCCTGCCCCCTCCTCGGTGCCAAACAGCTCACCAAATGGTGCAAGCATTTCCCCAGACTGCACTGTAGGCTCAAAAATACGATCGGCTAAGGGCCCAGCAATGAGGGTGGCGATCGCAGAGCAACTTTGCAAAATCAAGGCACTGGCGGCAAAGACTCGCCCCTGGATCTCTGGTATAACATTGGCAAACCAGAGGGCATCTTCAGAACTGCTGAGGAGGGGAAAGTTGAGTGATGAACTGCACTGGGCGGGTATCCAAACTTTTGAAGACTGCCCCAGCCCAAATATCGTTTTGCTGATTCCTGCTCCAATCATGCCATTCAGCAACCCTCGAATCCGCCGCTTCGGGCCACCCCAGAGGCTAACCAAAACTGCTCCAGTCACTCCACCGATTCCCGCTGCAACGGATGTGCTAGCTAAAACCGCTGCATTACCATTGCTCCGAGCTAAAATCATCGGGTCATACACTGCTTCGCCAAGGTCATGCACAAACCAAAAAGCAGCCGTAATGAATAATAAAATTCGCAGATTGGCATGTTGAAAAACATACTGAAACCCAAAGAAAATATCTTGCCAAATACTAGTCATAGACATGCGATCGTCTTTTAGTTGAGGTTGAGGAACTCGTACGACAATTAACGTAGCAAATGCTGCAAAAAAGGTAAAAATGTCTATCAATAAAATTCCACCTAAACCAATGATGGGATACATACTTCCTGCCAAAGCTGGAGCAAAGATCGCGGGGCCATA
Organism: filamentous cyanobacterium CCP2; assembly: GCA_003003615.1. Lineage (GTDB taxonomy): Bacteria > Cyanobacteriota > Cyanobacteriia > Elainellales > Elainellaceae > Egbenema. Next base: position 47,414 of record PVWD01000004.1, read on the forward strand.
ATTTAAAGCCGATCCCATACTGCTGACCCGCGTATATTGCTGAGGTGGGACTAATAACGTGAGGGAAGTTGTGTAAGCAAGTTGTTGAACTTGACCAAAACTACTGTTGATGGCTCCAATCAGGTAAAGATGCCAAATTTGTAAGGCGTGAATGGAATATAGAAGCAGAATAACCACGCTGGAAAGAACGGCGATCGCATCTGCCAGGATCATCAAATATTTGCGGTTAAAGCGATCAACAATGACACCCGAAAAGAGGGTGACAAACACTCTTGGTAGCTGAGAAAAGAATCCCACCAGTGCTAATGCCGTTGCCGAACCAGTCACTTCCCATGCCCATAGGGTCAGGGCAAAACTGGTCATGTAACTGCCCACTGTGGACACCAGTTGCCCCAGCCAAATGATAATAAAAGTACGCATAGATTAAAGATTGCGGGTTCGTAAACAACGATCGCTTGGAGATCATTCTTTTGCTACATTCACGTAGAAATAGCTTGTTGATTTAATCCTTCCAGTGTGAAAACCGATAGCCTCTTCTACGAAATCTTCCAGACTGATCCCAGCATTGTCTTTGACCTGATTGGTAGACCCCCTGAGAGAAATGTGACGTATCACTTTGCTTCCCAGGAAGTCAAACAAACCAGCTTTCGGATTGACGGTATCTTAGTGCCACCAACAGAGGCGATCTATCTGCCGATCGTATTTGTGGAGGTGTAGGGTTATCGAGACCGTAATCATGTTTTATATTCCAGTTTTTTTAGCCGAATTTTTCTATATTTGCATGATTATCAACCTTCAAATGATTGGTATGCCGTTCTCATCTTCACCAAACGATCGCTTGATCCAGGGTTCCAAGACCCTATCGAGTTTTTGAAGCAAGCCCTCAGTTTCAACAAATTTATTTAGAGGAACTCAACGAAGCCGAGAACCTTTCGCTAGGACTGAGCTTGTTGCGTCTGATTGGCTTACAGGAGGATATTGCTCCTATGGAGGGTAGAGAATTGGTTGCAAGAACACGGCAGGAAGTGAATGATGCTGAAATGCAGGAAAAGTTCATAGAATTGATAGAGACTATCTTGGTCTACAAGTTTTCTAAGTTGAGCCGGGAGGACATTGCAGCCATGTTGAGATTAGATGATCTGAAGCAAACCAGGGTTTACCGAGACGCTCTGGAAGAAGGTCGCCAAGAAGGCAAGCTGGAAACAGTGCCGTTGCTGTTGAAAGCGGGGTTGACGGTGGAACAAATTGCTGAACAACTACAGTTAGACTTGGCGGCAGTGCAGCAAGTGGCTGAACGAGGCTCCGAGCCGAAGCTAAAAGAAAACTGAAATCATGCTTTCAATTCGGGCACCATTCACTAAATACCTGAATAAATCATCTATCACCGCATCCGCAGCCAAGGGATTTCCACCTCTCCAGGTTGGGTAATTCACTGGATAAACTTGATTCTGTTGCACAGCCCTCAGATTCTTCCACAGTGGGTTTTGTTTCAGCGATTCTAGTTTCTGTGTAGATTCCTCACCATCGGTTGCAACAAACAAAATATCACCATCAATATCCATCAGTCGTTCCTCCGAAAGCGATGTAATTCCGCCCGCAATGGGAACTGCTTGAGCAGAAGGACGGCGTACCCCAACATCAGCTAGAATGCTGCCGTTAAACGAATTCTGTAAGTCAACGTCGATCGTGCCGCAGCAAATATGCACAAACGAGATTTCTAGTTCTTGAACCCGCTCCCCCAAAGCCGCCTTTAAAGAATCAATTCGTTGGTGATAATTTTCCCAAACCTGCTCTGCCTCCTCGGTTTTACCCAGCACTTCAGCCACAAAATTAAAATGCTCACGCCAGGATGGGTATCCTTCCCAATCGTCTGCTACGGTGGGTGCAATTTGAGAAAGTTGAGGATAAATGGCTTCAGTGGAATATTTGATGCCAATAATCAAATCAGGTTTTAATGCCAGCACTTTTTCCAGGCTAGGCTGTTCCTCTTTGCCAAGAATCTCAATCGATTCTAGATGTTCTGCTAGATAGGCAGGCGGCTCGTCAAAGTAGACAATGGAAGCGATCGGTTTAACGCCCAAAGCCAGCGCATCGCCCAAGGTAGGTACACTCAATGCAATCACCCGTTGAGGTTGATTGGGAACACAGGTTTCCCCCAGTGCATGCCGAATCATGCGGCAATCCGCAGTCCCAGAAGAGGAAGGAAGTTGAACCGATCGCCCACTACAGGCTGATACAATTCCGAAAGCTAGAATGACCAGAAAGATGAATCGAAGCAAACGAAGAAGGTTCATCATAGCGTGTATGTTGCTGAATCCCATCAAAACTGTACAGAGATGTTTGCCAACACGGTGAGAGGAGCTTGGGGCGTAATGAAAAATCCTTGTGTGTTGTAGTACTCAACATCGAAAAGATTTTTGATGTTTACAGCAGCTTGCCAATTATCGCGTCGATAAAAGAGACGGGCATCAGTACGGAAATAGGAAGGAAGTTGAACATCTGTATTGGGTAATCGCGCTTCGCGTTCATCAACGAAAACTAGACCCAGACCAAATCCTAACCCTTGTAAATCTCCACTCTGAAGTTCATAGGTCGTCCATAGACTAGCCGTATTTCTGGGAATTCCAGCCAGACGATCGCCTTCTGGGATATCGTTATCTTCGCTGACAAAAGCATCAGTAAGGGCATAGGTGGCAATGATATTCCAACCGGGCAACACCTCTCCCGTCAGGTCGAACTCAATCCCTCGGCTGGTTTGCGCTCCGGTTTGAATGCTGAAATTAGGATCTTCTGGGTCAGTCGTTAGAACGTTTCGTCGAGTGAGATGGTAGAGTGCCAGGGTCGCAGAGAGGCGATCGTCAAAAAATTCCTGTTTGACTCCAATTTCAAATTGTTCTCCCCGTTCAGGTTCAAAGACTTCTCCGGTACGGCTGCTGCCCCCAAAAATATTGGGTGTGAAGGCATTCGACCAATTGAAGTAGAGCGACGTATCCTCACCGGGTTGATACACTAACCCCAAGCGAGGCGAAAAAGCAGTATCGGATTCCTCGTTATTAGTGATATCGTTCAGGGTGTCCCGATAGAAGGAATCATTAAAATCGAGCCGTCCTCCCGCTAACACAATCAAATCGGGCGTGAGATAGATTAAATCCTGTACATAAATACCAATATTTCGAGTGCCATATTCTTCAAAGAAGCTCGGCTCAAACGCTCCTGGCTCGGCACCATAATCCGGATCAAAGATATCAATCGGATCGAGAGGTGCATTAAAAAAGTCATAGGCAAATTTGTAGCGAGCGTATTCAACGCCAAATAGGACATTATGTGCGATTGATCCGGTGTTGAATTCGCCAATCACTTCCGTTTGAACAGAATAGTTTTCTTGGAATTCATCTGTTCGATTAGCCTGACGGGTAAGCGTTCGACCATCCGGTTCGAGGAACGGTGCTGAGAAATTGCCCAGCGTAACTTCATTAATGCCACCATTAATGATCAAACCACCAAACCCCTGACGGATACGCCACTGATCATTAAAGCGGTGCTCGAAGTTGTAGCCAAAGTAATAGGAATCAAACTCTGCACGGCTAAAATCGGGTTCACCTAGAAATCGGCTAATCGGCAAATCAAAGATAACATCAGAGGGAAAAAAGCCGCGATCGAATACATAATCGTAGTTTTGATATTCAAACTCTGTGGTGAGGGTGGTACGCGGACTAATGTTCCAGGTTAGCACTGGAGCCACAAAAACACTCTGGCTTTCATTAAAGTCACGAAAACTATCAGCATTGGTATAGGCAAAATTGAGCCGATACAGCAAAAAATCATCTTCGGTAAGGGGGCCTGTCAGGTCAACGGTAGAGCGGTAGAATCCATAGTTGCCGATCGTGCCATCAACTTCATAACGCGGCTCTGCCAGAGGACGTTCTGTAACCGTATTGACGACTCCACTCAGGTTAAACCCGCCTCCATACAGCACAGAAGCTGGGCCTCTCAAAAATTCAACTCGCTCCACATTCGCCGGATCGCGGGGACTGATGAACGTGAAGTCGCGAAATCCATTGCGGAAACTTTCCCCAGTATTGAATCCCCGGATGTAGTAGTCATTCGATGGCAACCCGCCATACCCCGAATAGGGTTCCACACCGGGAACATTGTCCGCCAGTTCAGTTAAACGAACGATTTGTCGATCGTCAATGACTTGGCGAGGAATCACTTGAAGCGTCAGGGGAATATCGCTTAAGGGTGCTTCAATGCGGGTTCCTGTGGTTGCAGTTGAAGGGTTATAGCCCTCATCCTGTTCTCCTGCAACGACAATCTGAATGGCTTCCTCCTCCGTGCTGGCAGTTTCCATTCCCGGAGTTATACTCAACACAAATGACTGTGAACTTGTATTCACCTGAGCCGTTGGGGGAGCCTCTGTTCCCGTAATGGCAATGCGAACGCCATCTCCACGCGGGACAACCGTCACCAAGGCGATCGATTCTGCGGGGTTGGCTGCCTGAAAGGTTTCTCCGTCTGGGAGAGCAAGTACCACATTGGGAATATCGGCAATCAGGGCATTTCCGACGATCGAAGTCGTAACAGCAGGCAACTCTCCTGTCGTTTCCAGCACGAGTTCTAATTCATCGGCGATCGGATTCACTTGAACACCCGTAATTTGAATTATGGACTGAGCCAGCCATTCTTCAACGGTAGAGGCAGACGGCTCCATCTCCTGCAAACGGGGCATCTCATCCCCCTGAACCACTTCGGGTAATTTATCCTGTTGCGACTCAGATACAGCATGACGGGTTAAACCGCCATTCCCTGAAACTGCTCCCTCTGCCCAAACCGGAAGGGCGATCGGTGCAATTAATCCAGTTATCCACAAGCCCAACAGCAGTTTTGTTTTCCCCATAGTTCCTCCCACGACACTCTTTCACCCACTCACAATGCCAAAAGCAGGTAAATATGAATGGGAATAAATCTCATCTAATGAGGATAGGGGATCAGGGCGATCGGATTTTGCCCGAAACGGATTTTTATTTGCCTAAAACGGATCACGCCCGTTTTAAGCCCATTCGATAAGTTCTGGGGCTAACGTCGAACTGTCGCTTAAACGCATCACAAAAACGGCTTTGGCTGGTGTATCCCACCCTTTGTGCAACCCCTGCCACACTTAAGTTTGAGTCGGCTAAAAGTTGCTTAGCCTGAATCATCCTCTGCGTTTGCAAGTAGCCAAACACGGTCGTTCCAAAAACCTGACGAAATCCTTGCTTGAGCTTGTAATCATTCAACCCGACTTGCCGCGCTAAATCTAGCAATGACGGAGGATACTCCAGACTTTGGATTAATATCTCTCTAGCGTGGTGCAGTCGTTCAATCTCATCTGGACGTAGTGAACGAGGGAGTTTATTGATTGAATTGGTTTGGTGCTCTGTCCACTGGTAAATCTGTAACGCCAGCAGTTCTAAAACTTTGCTTTCCAGATAAAGCCGTTTCATTGTTCCCTGGTAAGGGCACTCTAAAATTTGCTGTAGTGCTGTCTGCATCGCAGGCGTAATCCGCCCGATCGATTGATGAAACCGATCGCCTTCATCTCCTTCTAGCAAACGCTGAAGTGGTAACGGCAGTTTACTGTTTTCTGAGTCAAATATGGTTAACAAATGAGGATCAAATTCAAGGCGAATGAGATGCATTCGCTGATTGGCAAAAAACTGCTCTGTTTCCAGGATATCGGGTAGGAAAAACAAATAGTTGTAGCCTGCTTTCTCAATGTAATCTTCAGGAATTCCTGGAACGTTTGGCGTTAATACCCGATGAAAGCCATCCAAATAAAACTTGGAAACTAAAGTTTTATAGTTCGAGTGATCGGATTCTTGACTTAAGTCAGCATAGTAGTAATCATCGATCCTTTCAAAGCAGAGTTCAGGACGAAAGGACATCAGCCAAAATTGTTCCCTAGCAAACTGATGTTCATGCTGCTCAATGCGATCGTATCCGTCACAGCATTCGACGACCACACTCTGACTTAAATTTTGCTGCCGTAATTCGGAAAACTCCTGTTCATAAAGCTTTGTCATTTTAAGTCCGTCATTCGATTCGCTTTAGTTGTTTAACTTACCTCTATCAGTACAGGAGAAGATTCCTTGAGTGCTTCAATCCGGTACTGCTCAACCAGAGATGTCTTTTCACTATTACATGAGCCTTTCAGGTATAGTATTTTCGCTTCGTCTAGCAAAATTGTTGCAGTATAGTGATATCGATCGCCCTCTGGCGTTTCCACAACTAACTCAACCTGATTCACGCTTTCATCTTCATTGCGTTCTAGTACACGACCTTCCAATCGATAGTTAAACCATTCCCAATTGCGATTCAGTATTATTTCCCGCTCCAAGACTTGAACCGCCCAAGGCAACATTCCACACCCCCGGTATTGTTGCGTAATCCAGTCAAGATCACCCGTTTGGGTCAGAATAGAGGAGATTGATTCTGGAGTTAGGTAGCCATAGTAGCGCGCATCAGGGAAGGTGACTGCTGTCGGAGCCATGCGATGTCCACCAATGTGGCTGGCTTGCCAGATGCGAATGTTACCTAAAGACAAATCATCAACCACCTTTTGCGCCTGGTGGTAAATAGAATTGCCAAAGCGGGCACAACACCGATCGCGGCTGCCGTGAGTACAAATTAAGATATCTCTGGTGGAATCCTCGATCGGTAATCCATCAATGGGTTTTTCCATCAAATAGCGTTTAATTAAAGGTGCCGCCGCCTGAATATCAGCCAGGTGAAATTCTCGCTTGGCATAACGGTTTGATAGACCAGACTGTTTGTGAAAGATGAGCAACCTGGTGTAATCTTCTTGCTTCAGGTGTTCATTATGGATGAGCAAAAAGCGAGTTTGGAAGCGATCGTAGTCATCGTAGATTGCTTCGCTGAGTTCGCGGAGGTTATCCGGAATCCCTTTAGACTCCATATCGTTGGATGCCCAGGGGGGCGAACATTCGATCGCCACATAAATCTGGTGTTCCGAGGCAGAGCCAATAATATCCACTCCAGATTCGCGGGACTGCTCAGCGCAGAAAAAGTTTTCCATGAGCTAACCTTTCTCATTTCTACCAAAACGTGATCAATATAGGAGCCAATCAGATGCGAATTATTATCATTTATTTGCGATCGTTCGTCAATGGAGACAGCAGTGCGTTGAGGTTGCTACGGAACAGATGCTTTCCTCAAGTTACATCTAGCCAAACTTGCGCCTCGATCTTTAGTTTGAGTTAATACATTTCTTGACGGAAGGAGCTTGTTAAACTATCAAGGAATTGCTGTCGCGATTTCTTTCCGTTTCGATTGCCCATTGATTCACACCAACAATTGCTGAGCCACATGATCAACTATCAACTTGGGAAGATTGAGAAAACTGAGAAATCTAGTACCTTTTTACTGGAATGGCAACCACAACCCCTGGAACAAGCCACAACCCTCCCAGCCGAAATGTATTTAGATCCAGCAATTTACCAGTTAGAGAAAGAGCGGATCTTCGGAAAAACCTGGTATTACGTCGGACATCTCAACCAGTTAAATGGGGCTGGTTCCTACTTTACCGTTGACATTGCCGAGCAACCCTTAGTCATTCTCAAGAATAAAGCAGGGGAACTGCGAGCTTTCTTCAATATTTGTACGCATCGAGGCGGGCCGTTAGCAACGGGTAGTGGTAACTGTAATCGGCTGACCTGTCTTTACCATGCTTGGAGCTTTGATTTGGATGGCAACCTGCGGTATGCACCCGACATGGAATCAGCCCACAGTTTTGATAGTGCAGCTCACTCATTAACGTCTGTCAAAGTAGAGACTTGGGGCCCCTTTATTTTTGTTAACCTTGATCCTCATGCACAGCCCCTAGCAACAAAGCTAGCTGAACTACCAGAAATGTTTCAGCGATACCAATTTACCAATCTTGCCAGAGTTCATACCGTTGATTACAACACTGAGGTGAATTGGAAAGTTTTCAATGAAATCACAGTTGAAGGATACCATGAACCGATAGTCCATCAAGCCACTTTAGGACATTTTCAGGATTGTAATGGCATTGTTGGAGAGGCAAAACATTACTACTATTTACAACATTCTCCGTTGGATTTTGATTACCAGCTAAATTCCGGATTTGAATCAGGGCTATACATTGACACCCTTAATCAATATGAAATGGAGCACTTTCAAATTGTGTGCTTGTTTCCAAACTTCACCCTAATCATGAGTCCAAATCACTGCGCCACCTTTTTGATTGATCCACAAGGCATTAAGAAAACGCACGTGCGCCTTGATCTGCTTGTTCCTGATACAGAAGCAGCCAAATCATCAAAAAACCTGGAATCATTGATTCAGTTCTATGCTGATTTGATGCAGGAAGACTTTGATTTTGTCCCAACTGTGCAAAAAAGAATTCAATCGCTCCATTATCGCCCAGGACGACTTTCACCGAAGCGAGAAATGGGGGTACATTTATATCAAGAGCTTGTCATGAAGCACATTCTTGAGAAAGAATAGGTTGCTGCTTAAAAACAATCTCTCTGCCGCGTTATAGAACCGTCAACGAGACTAAGCACTGGTTGGATGTATCCATTTTGCATTTGCGTGACAAATCGCTCATTGGCAGGCAAGAGGTCTGCGCTACGAAAATCGATCTATTTGCATAAATGGGTGTTCTCGTGCTAATTAATCTCGTTGACGGTATGCAATTTTTAAAACTCAAGCATTGTTTGCCGCAATGACAAATTGTGGATCAATGTATTGAGTAATATCTAGAGTGTTTTGAATTTGCCCTTGCCCTTCGAGGAATTCTGAAATTTCCGTTAGAGGTTTCACTAAATGCAAATCACTTTGAGCATTGCTCAACATTTCAACATTAGTTTGTAGATTAGGAAGATTCACCCCTTGGAGTTGTTGTTCAACTTCTTGCGGCTCAATTTCAAGACGGCTCGCTACAATGCTTAAGGCTTCATTGGTATTCGTATTCAAGAACTCTAAACCTTTAAAAACACCATTTATAAACCCTTGAACCGCCTCAGGGTTGCTAACAATGAATTCGTTACTGAAATAGTAAAGGTCAACAATTGCCGTTGGCATCATAGAGGTGTCATAAATGACGCGACCATCTGTTTGAACAGCATTTGCTTCGTCTGATAAAGGAGGGTAGGAGTAGGCAACATCGACATTACCTGCTTTATAGGCAGCAGCAGCAGTTTCAGGAGATACATCAACAATTTGTACATCCGATTCGCTTAATCCGACTTCCGCTAGAACTTGTAGCAGAAAGAAATGTCCAAGACCACCCTTTTGCACGCCAATCCGCTTTCCTCGAAGGTCATTAATTGTTGCAACACTGTTTCTGGCTAGAAACACATCAGCACCATTGGATGTATCCATGACTCCAACAATCCGGAAGTCTACCCCCTGGTCTGCCTGTAAAACGGCTTCAGAACCGGCTGAGAACATCCCTTGTAGCTGACCAATGGCAAAAGCAGGAAAGGCTTCAGCCATAGAACTATAGGTTCTAACCGATAAATCGAGTCCTTCTTCCTGGAAAAAATTCTTTGCTTCAGCAATGTAAATCGGAGCACAGCCAATCCAAGCGGTAATTCCAAAGGAGACAGAAGTAAGATTTTCTGCTGTAGGAGTGGAGAGCGTTTGTGCTGCTCGACCACAAGCGTGTAATCCGGTAGCGGCAGCAGTTCCAGCCATGAACCGGAGGGCTTGACGACGAGTCCAGCGTTGATGTAAAAGAATGTTCTTCATAGGGTGTCTTGCATGATTTAGTAAATCTGAGGCTTGTTCATTGCACCCGATACTAAAGCGCACCCTGTTCGCTTACTGATTTGGCGATGTTGTTTTCAGCACCTTCAGAATTATTTCAATTTCCTCACCCAAACAACAGCATCAGGAAAATTCCTATTCTTCTTTAACCTTGAATTTGGCAAAATGAGTAGAGACCCCAATGGAAATTGAGACTTTGAAACCTTCTATGCGTTTTTTGCAAGGACATCCGATCGCTATATCATTGATAGTTTAATGAAATAACTATCAACCTGAAGGACAATGAACCAACTGTTAAGTATCATTGCTCAACGCCATAACAAATTGTGGGTCAATATATTGGGCTGCATCTGGAACCGTTTCAATTTGCCCTTGCGCTTCCAAAAACGCTCCGATTTCGTTCAGGGATTTAGCAACATACAAATCGCTTTCAGTATTACTCAACATCTCAATATTGGTTTGCAAGTCAGGTAAGTCAACTCCCTCCAATTGTGTTTTAAGCTCATCCGGCGTAATTTCAAGGGGTTTCGCGGCGATCGCAGCTGCTTCATCGGGATTGGTTTCAAGAAAATCTAAAGCTTTGAAGACTCCGTTGACAAATGCTTGCACGGCTTGGGGATTGCTTTCGATAAAGTCCGATCGAAATGCATATACATCGACGATCGCCGTTGGCATCCGAGCAGTATCGTAGATGGTGCGCCCATCTTTTTGAACCGCATTGGCTTCTTCAACGAAAGGAGAATAGGAATAAACAATGTCGATATTCCCAGCTTGATAGGCGGCAGCAGCGGCATCCGGCAACATATTGACGATCGTGACATCATTTTCACTGAGTCCTGCTTCAGCCAAAACCTGTAATAGGAAAAAGTGGCCAACGCCTCCTTGCTGAACACCAATTTGCTTACCCCTGAAGTCCTGGATGTCTGCAATACTGTTTCGTGCCAAGATTGCATCAGCCCCAACAGAGGTATCCATAATTGCCACAATGCGGTAGTCCGCTCCTCTGGAAGCCAATAGTTGAGCTTCTGCCGCAGCTAATAAACTGCCCTGAATTTCTCCTGTCAAGAAGACCGGAAAGCTTTCAGCGACGCTAGGGAAGATCTTTAGATCAAAGTCCAATGCTTCGTCTTGAAAAAATCCCTGTTCCTGAGCAATGTAAATCGCAGTATTCCCAATCCAAGGGGTCGTTCCAAAAGAAACAGCAGTCGAATTCGTTTCCGTTGAGGCATCAGATGTTGTTGTGGCAGATCGAGCACAAGCATTCAGTCCTACACTACTGGCGGCTCCGGCAATAAACCAGAGAGCTTGGCGACGAGTCCAGTGTTGATACGATGAAACTTGATTCATTGGTGCTCTCACCCTTAATTAGGTCGGCCACTACTATACGTTATCTGCACGAATGACATAAAGTAGCCAATGTTACTGCTTGCTAACAACTTATTCTCGATTCTCAGTACTGATCAATTAAGTTGAGCAAGATGGGATGAATCGGGCGATCGCGTCTGCTACAAAACAGAATTTCTCAATCACTCAGCAGAATGTTTGCAGCTTTTTCCCTCAAGTTATACTAAACGCAGTACCACCGGAGCGTCTGGCTATGGTTCGTCTGGATGAAAATCTCCCTGAGGTTGGTGAGAATATTGCTGACGAAATTGTCCTGCCTCCGAGTAACTTGTACAGCGATGAGCCACCCTTGGAAAGCGACCTGCACCGCCATCAGATTGACCTGCTAATTCGACTGTTGAAAGCCTGGTGGCACGATCGGCAAGACTTCTACATTTCTGGCAACCTGACGGTGTATTACAACCTGCAGCAGTTGAAGTCGCGGGACTTCCGGGGCCCCGATGTGTTTGTAGTGTTGGGAACCGAAAAGAGAGATCGTCGCAGTTGGGCGATCTGGGATGAGGGGGGCAAATATCCTAATGTGGGGATTGAACTGCTTTCTAGCTCCACTGCCAGGGTGGATAAAGACGCGAAGAAGACCCTGCATCAAGATGTGTGGCGATTGCCAGAGTATTACTGGTTTCATCCAGAGACGCTAGAGTTTGCCGGGTTTCATCTAGTGCATGGGCACTATGAGCCATCGCTCCAGTGGAGAATGGACGATTGCCGAGTCAGCAGTTGGGGTTAGAGTTGGGGATTCATGAGCGGCAGTTGCGCTGGTTTACGGCACAAGGGGAGTTGTTTCCCTTACCGGAAGAGGCAGAGCGACAACGGGCAGAACAGTCCCAGCGACAGGCAGAACAAGCCCAACAGCGATTAGAGCAGCTAGAAGCCTATCTGCGATCGCAAGGCATTGACCCCAATCAAATCCCTGAATCCTAATTTGAGTAGGAGCAAATCAAAAGTAGCTGCTTTTCTAAGATTTTAAGGATAATAAACACATCGGGTTCTGAAACTGCCAATGTCTCAATACCTTCCAGACCCTGAAGAAATTGTCACTGAGCTTGACATCAGCCATCTCGTCATTGAGGACGACACCCCTGTGGACAATTTTCAGTCAGAGTTGCAGCAGCGACTATTAGTAGAGCCAATTTATAGTGCCAAGGCACTCTCGTTACCGATTCTAGCGGCTGCCAATGTTGGATTGTTCTATAAACTCAAGGGCGATCCTATTGTTCCCGATATGATGCTGAGTTTAGGCGTACAGCGACCTGCGGACTTTTCTGAGCGGCGCAATCGGTCTTACTTTGTGTGGGAGTTTGGTAAGGTGCCAGAAGTGTGCATTGAGATTGTCTCAAATGCAGAAGGCGATGAACTCATCTTGAGCAAAAAGTCACAACAGAAAGGCAAGGTTGCCAGCAAGAAGGACATCTACGCTCAAATTGGTGTGTCTTACTACGTTGTGTTTGACCCACTCCAGCAGATTCAAGGGGAGCAGGAGATGAAGGGGGCACTGTTGCGAGTGTGGACGATTTCCCCTGTCGGTTACACCGAGCTAACCCCGCCTCAAGGCATTGTTACAGTGGGAGAATCGGTCTGGTTAGAGGGTGTGGGATTAGGGCTGACTTTGTGGGAAGGGCCGTATGAAGAAGACATCTCAAGGCTGTGGCTGCGCTGGTGCGATCAGGATGGTCAGGTGATTCCCACGGGGGCAGAGGGACAAGCATTTGAGCGCCAACGGGCTGAGCAGGAACACCAACGGGCTGAACAGGAACGCCAACGGGCTGAGCGACTGGAGAATTATTTGCGATCGCAGGGAATTGACCCTAATCAACTCTCTGATCTGTAAGTTGATTTGAATCATTAACAATTTAACGATCCAGAAGATCTTGAAATTGCTGAATAAAAATCTCAGCGGCGATCGGGCCTCGAATGCGGGCCAGTTGGTAATCCATAAAGTAGAGCTTCTCCGCTTTTGCAGCAGGAATAGAATTCAAAATTGGATCACTTTGCCACTGCTGCTTTGCATTGTCAATGCTGTTATCGCCAGCAGGCATCACCAGAATATGATCGGCTTCTATTTGGGCTGTGGCTTCAATGGAGATGCTGGGACGATCGGATGCTCCCACAATTACCTCAAACCCCAGGGCTTCTAACAGTTCAGTGATGAAATCAGAGGCAAAAACAAAGGATTGATTGGAGATACGGTGCCAGCCTAAAACAATGATTGTTTGTCCTGATACGAGGGGTGCGAGTTGCTGCTTCGTGGTTTGCAGACGCTGATTATACGCAGAAATGACCTGTTGCGCCTGCTGTTCGCGTTCCAATCCTTGGGCGATCGCTTGTAATGCAGGCTTCCATCCCGTCCCTCCGCTAATTTCAAAAGCCGCAGTGGGTGCAATGTTTGATAACAGTTTGTGATTGGCTTCTAAGTAAAAAGCTTCACCTAGAATTAAATCAGGCTTGAGTTGCAAAAGGGTTTCGATGGCAGGATTGTGGCGATCGCCCAGGTTCACAGGCTGGGTTGTAATGCGATCGCCCAGGTAGGGAATCTGCTGGCTAGGATCATCAAAAGTCTGACGGTTGATCAAGTCTACTTCTGCATAACCAGCAGGCTGTACTCCGAGCGACAGCAAAATATCTAACAGGGGTGGACTCAAAGCAACTACTTTTTGTGGTTGTCCACAAACTTCAGTTTCACCTCCGTCATGCTGAATTACACGACAATCGGAAGAAATATTGTCTACACTTTGACTATTAGATTGAGAGTTTCCAGATTGAGATAAATTACTGTTGCAAGCAACGACAGCAACACATACAAAAATTGCCAACAGCCACACATTCCATCGTCTAAACCAATACTTCATTTTCTTATGACTCAGAATTGCCAGGAAACCGTACCTCTTACCTCAAAAGGCGCACCGGGTACAACTGCAAACCGATTTTGTGAACCTGCAAAATACTCAGTGTCGAACAAATTTTTGAAATTCAACGCAGCTCGAAAATTATCACGGTTGTAGTAAAGGGCTGCATCGAACCGAGTATAGCCTGGAATCATAAAACTATTAGCCAGATCCCCCGCACGTTGATCCACAAAAAAGACTCCTGCACCGAAACCAAGTCCTCTTAAATCACCCGATTGAATAGTGTAGGTTGTCCATAAACTTGCTGAATTGCGAGGCGCATTATTGAGTTGATTACCGACCTCGAAATTATTATCTCTAGTAATTGATGCATCCAGATAGGAATAGCCAGCAATGACATTCCAACCAGGCAAGATTTCACCAGCGATATCAAAATCAATTCCTCGTCCTCTTTGTTCACCCACTTGAATCGAAAAATTAGGATTGTCAGGATCAGGAGTGGTGATATTGCTTCGGGTAATGTCATAGGCAGCCAGGGTTGAGGAAAGGCGACCGTCTAGAAAATCGGCTTTAACTCCAATTTCGTACTGGGTTCCTCTGGTTGGCTCAAATGGCGTATTTGTGGCATTTCGCCCTCCGACTGGAACAAACGATCGGGAGTAACTGGCATAGAGCGATAAAATCTCATTCGGTTGATAAACAATTCCAAACCGTGGAGAAAAAGCAGTATCGTCAATATCTTGTCTGAAGTCTCCAAACCGTTCCTCAGAGTTAACGTAATCAAATCTACCGCCCAATAACAAGATAAGGTTATCCAATACATTAATTTGGTCTTGTACATAGATACCTAGCGTTCTTTGATCTTGACGCTCACCCCCCAAGTAAAAATCGTAGCCACCTGTATAGGTAATGGTATCGTAGTCTGGCTCAAAAATGTCGAGTACCCCTCCAGTCAGGGCTTGCCGTCCTTCAGGAGCGGAAGATCCAAATCGGGCACTATTGCTTGCCAACTCTACACCAACCAACAGGGTGTGATCGATCGACCCTGTGCTAAATCCCCACGTCAAATCATTTTGAAAGGTATAGGTTTCAAAGAATTGCTCACCAAAATAAGCTTCAATTTCAACCGTGCGATTGTCATCTCGCAACCGGGTGATTTGCGATGTTCCTTCCCGATCGGACTCAAAGCTAGTAGTGTACCGAAAGGCACTACGAATGGCAAGGTTATCAGAAAACTCGTGATCGAGGTAAAGATAGGCGCGGGTTTCGTCAAAGTTATTTCTAGAGAATCTGGGATCATATAAGGCTCGACTCAAGGGTAAATCGGCTGGGCGATCGTCACCGTTCAACACAATCAAACCGCGATCGAATGTGCGTCGGTCTTGCAGATAAGAAGCCTCTAAGGTCAGCGTTGTATCTGCACCAATTCGCCACGCTAAGGTGGGAGCAATAAAATAACGTCTTGAATCGGCAAAATCTCGAAAGCTATCGGTATCTTCGTAGACCAAATTCAAACGGTAAGCCAGCGCACCATCATCCGTTAATGGGCCGGAAAAATCTAGTGTAGGGCGATAAAAGTTAAAGTTTCCAGCCGTAAAGTCAATATCGTAGTAAGGCACGGTAAGGGGTCTTTTGGAAACAAGATTAATCACTCCTCCCGGTTCACCCTGTCCAAATAAAACCGAAGCAGGGCCTCTAAGGACTTCAACCCGCTCAATATTTGCCGTTTCTTGCACAGTACGATTAACAAAGGAACCACCACCGCCCGCATCTTCCCTTAACCCATTTCTAAACTGTGTCGCACCAAATCCTCGAATTCGGAAATCCTGCCCTCGATTCCCAAAAGAACTGGAGAAAGTTACTCCACTTGCGTTACGCAGTATCTCATCGAGTCGAACGGCTCCCTGATCTTCAATCACCTGACGAGGAATCACTGTAATGGAGGCTGGGATATCGCGCAAGGGAGTATCCGTCCGTGTAGCAGTGGTGGCTCTGGAAGGGTTATAGCCGTCATCTTGTTCACCCGTCACGACTACCTGGATCGCATCTTCGCCAGTGCCAGCCGCTTCCGTTCCCGGAACCACGCTGAGAACAAATTCCTGACCTTCCCCGCGCACGTCTGCCATTGGGGGAGCCTCTACCCCTGTAATGGCAACGCGCACTCGATTATCTGGCAAACTCGTCACGCTCACCAGCGCAATCCCCTCGATCGGATTTGCTTGAGAAAACTCATCTCCATTGGGCAGTGCCAATGTGACTCCAGAAAAATCAACAATCAAAGCATTACCCACCGATCGCATTGCGGGAGTTGGCAGTTCGCCCTCGGCAACGTCCAGCACCACCTGTAAACCGGATTCCGTCACCTCCACCCGAACTCCTGTCACCTGGACGAGAGCCTGAGCGATCTGAGCCATCCAATCTGCGATCCTGGTAGCGGGTTGCTCCAGTTCACTCAGTTGAGGAATTGTCACCGTTGCAGGATCAGAGGTGAGAGCGGACGCAGAAATCGATTCACCTTCGCTTCCAGCTTCCACATCTGCGGTTTCTGCGGTCTGTGCATAATCCGGTGTTGTAACTTCTCCGTTTGCCCATACTGGCTGTATCTTCACCAGCAGTAGTCCCAAAACCCACAGTCCCAATAGGACAGACGATCGCGCAGTCTCTCTGACCAAAAATTGCACTGTTTTTGTATCAAAAAACTGACCGCTTCGATCCCACAAACTCATTCTCATTCTCGCCACACACCTTCTGAGACTAGATAGCCATTCCTAATTGCTAGGAACTATTCTCAAGAAGATACCGGGAAATTAGGCACTGTGGGTAAAGGCGATCGCTCCCATCCGGATCATTTTGCGCCCCAAGCGGATTTTTTGTTCAAGAGATAAGCTTTCGGATTCATGCCAAACTGTTTGCGAAATGCGGCTGCAAACCGGCTCTGGTTGGCGTAACCTACGGCTTGGGCGACTTCTCGTACATTCATGCGGCGATCGCTCAACAGTTGACGGGCGGTTTCCATCCGATGGCGATGCACATAGCCAAACACCGTCGTTCCAAAGATTTGGCGAAATCCCAGCTTTAGTTTGAAGTCATTCAGCCCTACCTGCCGCGCTAATTGCATTAAAGAGGGGGGATGATCTGCATTCTCGGTGATAATGTCCCGTGCCAGATAAATCCGATCGACATCATCTGGCTTAAGCGAGCATAAAGGTTTGCGATCGTATTTCTCTCCCTGTTTAAGCTGCTCCAGTTTCAAGGCAATCAGTTCTAAACACTTGCTTTCTAAATAAATCCGTCTGGTGTTTCCTGTAAAAGAACAATTTAGAATTTGATCGAGTGCCGATCGCATTGCTGGCGTAATCAAATGAGCGTGACAAAAAAATGATTGCTCCGCTCCTCCAATTAGTTTTTTGATTTCTGAAGACACTTCCTCTAACTCTTCGCCAATTAGTTGATAGAGATGATTTGGAGCGTGCAAATTTATATCTATTTTCAAGATGGCATCATTCGCATAGGTTTCGTATGTGTCTTCGTTCTCATAATAACCCCATCCAACAAAGCTTTCACCTGTTCGCTTTCCACCACGATTTCCAGAAATATTAAATCCAAATTCCCATTCAGCTCCGTTAGACTGATCTTTGATAAACAAGTCATCATGAAGTTGATATTTCATGATCGAAAGTTCCATTCCGCAGAGTGGAATTAAGCGAACCTCTCCCTGCCCCAGCTGCGATGGCACAACCATGACGGATTCAGCATCTTCTAAACCGCTAGCTGACTGGACATGCGGATTGTGCTGTTTCCACAACTCGTCGTAGTCTGCTCTGGAAAGGGTGATTGCCATGATGAAGCTGGAGGAAAGAATTGCAGTAAAATTTTCAGTTTAATGCTAAATATTCTCAAATATATAGAAACATTCGTCAAGCATATCAATATTGGGGTGCAGGTAGAACGTCAAATCATGCAGGGGTATGCCCATATCTCAAATTTGGCTTGAGAAGATACCTTGGCTTCCAGTGATCCGTAATGCTTCTGGCAAAGCTCTTCAAATTCCTCCATGGCGAGATGAAATGCCTCATCTGCAACGAGCCAGCACAATCCATAAGCCCGTGACTTGTAAAAACTGAGTAATTCTTGAACCGTGTTGCTAACCGTCCACTCCTTAGCAACGAAATAATTGCACTGATACCCCTTGTTGCGTAAATAGTCCTCTACATTGATTTCATCAACGATTCTGGGCTTCTGCTGTGGTGGTTTAGGCTCCTCATACTTAGATAAAATAGTTCGGAAATACTGTTCAAATTCCCTTCGAGCAGGCGGAGTGATCCATTGAGCATTGAGATAAAAACCGTTTGGTTTTAAGACGCGATCGATTTCATCTAAAAATGTCCTTAAGCTGGAAACAGTGTGCAGCATATGAACCGTTAATACAACGTTAAAACTGCTGTCTGCAAAAGGGAGTTGTGAGGCATCGCCGTGAATCAGGTTCAGATTCGGAGGAATTTCGGGAAGCTTTTGACGAAACTGGTTGAGCATGTCTTGAGAAACATCAATACCCGTTACAGAATAGCCTCGCTTTACGAAGGGAAGAACGTTTAACCCCGTCCCTACACCCGGTTCTAAGAAAGTCGTTTCAGGTGTTGCATTGACGAGGTTCAGAATAAAATCTGCAACGTCTTCAGCAATAGATTCTGTTAACCAACGAGTTTGATCATAAATGTTCGCAATTTTGCTGTAATAGACATTTTTTACCACTTTGCCAAACCTCGTACCTTAGTCTCAGAAAACCCTATCACTGATTTCGTCGGACGGCTCTGTGGAAAATTTCTGCTTGTGGTTTTCTCACTTGCTCAATTTCAGAAATTAAGATCACCTCAAAATAATCTTGAATTCCCAATCCTTGAATCGCACGAGTCTGAAACGTTCCCAAACCATTACTCACGATACCCAACAAGTAACCTTGCTGCTTCAATCCACTTAACACCTCCGTAAGAAAAGGGAACGGAACACAGTGAACCTGAAACTGTGTCTCGTAATCCTGAAGCAACTCCTGCCAACCTAAACCTCTTACCTCAAACTCCGCAGCCAGATCTTGATAAACCTTATCTTTCCAAACATAACCATGATAATCTAGTTCAATGAATCTGCGAATGTAATCGGCTTTAGGAATGTGATTTAAGTAGTTGCCGAGCCTGTGATATTGGGCTGCAATAAATTGCTTAATTGATGCATCACGATCGAGCAATGTTCCATCCAGATCAAAAAGAACTGCTTCAACCATCTATACAAATTCCCACCAACTACTTCTAACCATGCTCATACAACTAAAACGAAAACAGCCAAACCTACCGATGAACATTGTTAGCAGACTGTAAAGTTTTTCTCTGATTACTGCAAAGTAGTTCACCTCTTCCGGTTCGATAAATTCTTGAATTTGCCATTCGGTATCGGCGACAATTTCCTGCATTTCTTCAGGCGAAACAAAAAGGTAATCAAACCACAATCCAACGGCTTTCCCGTATCTAGCTCGCATCCTAATTTGTCCGGGCATTCTGCCACGCTGACGGTTGAATTCGTGGTACTCCAAATGTTCTCGACTGTTGGTTCGGTAAGGGTTCCGAGTTCCGGCAATGATCTGTGCTTCTGAAGAAGTAATTCGGAATAATTTCTTGAGAATCAGTTTTGCATTCTCCGCATCGCCGAACAAGCCGAAGTTATTGCCAAACATCAGGATGGTGTCAAAAGAGTTCGGATCAAACTCATCAACATCAGCGATCGCTTTCACAATCGCGTTTTTCAATCCCCGCAACTTGCAGACCTCAATTGCGCCTGGCGAATTATCGATCGCTGTAACATCAAAGCCTTTCTGCTGGAGATAGAGCGAATGCCGACCTGCAGCGCAACCAATATCCAAAACTCTGCCCTTTGCTCGTTCGATCGCGAGACGCTCAAACGGCTGCCATTGCTCGTACTCCCAGAAATACTGTCCAGCTTCAGAACCAATATCGATGTAATTATCGTCTCTCTCGATAAACTCAGCCGTAGCGATTTGACTATTGTATTGGGCTAACAACTGTTGTCCGTAAGCGTCTTCAGTTATTTTCATACAGGTAAGAACATATTTAGAACACTAACAAAAAATACTAATGGATTACCACAACCAGGAAACGAAGCTGTATAACGAAAGATAAGCGGTGTGCCACAACTTTATGTCTACACCAAATGTCTACAACAACAAGCGTTGCTCGTTCGTTACATGGCGATCGTTGGGTAGCAGCTACACTAACAACTTCACCAACCGCAAGCCCGTTTCTTCATAGCCAAGCCGTTCATAAAAACGATGCGCTGCACCACGCTGTTTCCCACTATTGACAACAATTGAGGTGGCTTTACGTTCTTTTAGCCAACATTCAGCTTTCGCAACTAATGATGCTCCGACACCTTGACTACGCCACTTTTCATCCACAACCAGAGCTAACAACCGCCCGTATATTCCGTTCTTTTCATAATAACGGCCAACTCCGACTCCGATTATGCCGATAACTTCTTTCTGATACTCCGCCACGAAAGTCTTGTAATTTGGATCAATCAAAATAGCGGACAACCTCTCCTTCATTTCATTGGAAGAGGTTGGGTATCCAAGTTGCGATATGAGACAAGCGAGTGCAGGAGAATCATCCAGACAAGCATCTCTAATTTCAACTTCATGCATATGCAAGTTTGTATTATCAATTCCAGTTTACGGCAATAGCGTAAGGAGTGCTTGGATAGCAAGGGTGGGCATCATCCAGGGGAAGATAGTCGGGTTGTCTTTCACCCTTGAATACGCCCAGCGCATCCACACTACTGAAGAATACAATTCGTTTGATTTCTGCCTCTGAAGCGGCTGTCAAAATATGCCATGTGCCAAGAAGATTGACAGCCATGATATCGTTGGCGTTCTCCTCTGGATGCCCAAGTAATGCGGCTAAATGTACAACCGCATCGCACTCCTGACTATAATCTTGAACTTGCTTTGGATTCAGAATGTCTTGTCCATTTTTGATATCAAAACCGATGACCTCATGCCCATCCTCACGTAAGACTTTCTCAACAACTTGCCCGATCATTCCTGCGTTACCCGTAACCAATATTTTCATGCTTTTATTTTTATGCTTTTACTTCAACCAGTCTGATCATTAAAATATCAGCTACGGACGATTCATCAGACTGAAGTTCTTTTAGCCTTGTTTGTGCCTGTTGGTTAGCTTCAGAGGTGTTTTCCCCTGTCCAGACGAACATCACATCACCATCGGCTTGAGATAAAACTTCTTTGCTAATCGTGAATTGAATTGAATTGCCAAACCGCTGTCTGTCCGTGTCAGCATCGATCGCCTACTCTGAGGGTTACTACAACACTCGTAGCACCCTTTGCAGTCACTTCAGTTCCCTAGATAGTTAGACAGATCATTTAGAATCATCATGGCTTGAGTAGGGGTGCTGGCTACGTGCCAATAATCCTTGACTTCAAAGACCTTGCCCTGCTGCACTGCATCAAGCTGTAACCAAAGCGGATCGGTTTGGATTTGCCGCAGCGCAGTTTGAGCTGTTTTGGCAATCTCTGGCGTTGCACCAAATGTCCAGACAAAGATGATGTCTCCATCTGCATCTTCAATTCTTTCTTTACTCACTACAACGACAAACGGTTCTTCACCGATAACGCCTTTGTCTTGAGCGGGAGGTCGAGGAAAGCCAACGTCATCTAAGACGTGACCAGCAAAAGAGTTTTTGAGATAAAGAGCAACACCCTCTGGAAGGATACGAACCAGTGAGATTTTAGTTTGCTGGATAGATTCGCCCAGTTGCGATCGCAACTCCTCTACTCGCCGCTGATACTGTGCCATAAGCTGTTTGGCTTGCTGGGTTTTGCCGAGAGCCGCCGCATGAAGGGTAAATGACTTTTTCCACTCACCTAGAATGGCATCGTCTAGAACTGTGGGAGCGATCGCCGATAGCTGTTCATAGATAGGTTCAGCATTCCATTGACTTGCCAAAATCAGGTCAGGCTGAAGGGCAAGGATCTTTTCCAGATTCACCTGCTCATCCATTCCCAAAGGGGCAACTTCCTGCATTTGATCTGCCCACTGGCTTGAAACATTGGTGACTGCACCAATAGGCTGCATATCCAGGGAGAAAAGCGTATCGACAGCAAAGCCACTGAGCGCCACCACTCTCTGAGGATTTGCCGGAACACAAGTTTCTCCCATTGCATGTTGAATCATGCGACAGGCAGGGGGTGAGGCTGAAGGGACAGAAGTTTGAGGATTGCCAGCGCAAGCGACAATCAATCCCACACAAAAGCAAGTGAGTAGCCCCCAACGGATGGATCTGCACAGGTTTGACATGAGACGATAAATCTTCTGCAAATGCAGCCAACGTTGTAAAGACATAACTCACCCTCAAAACTCTACCGATACTGTACCGACAACGGTTCTGGGTGCCCCCGGTTCGATTGACAATCTGCCAAAGTTCACCGATTCAAAGTACTCTCCATCAAACAAGTTTTTGACGTTTAGTGCCAGTTGCCAGTTATCGCGTCGGTAGTAGACTGCGGCATCGGTTCTCAGGTAGCTGGGTAGCTCAAAGGTGTTGGCTGCATCCCCTGCTCGGTTGCCAACATAGAAGACTCCGGCTCCAAATCCAAGCCCTACCAAGTTGCCCGACTGAATTTCGTAGCTAGTCCACAAACTGGCGGTGTAGTCGGGTACGTTTCGCAGTCGATTGCCTTCTAACTCACTGCCTCCATCTTCTGTGACTTCTGCATCAATGTAACCAAAGGAGGCGATCACATTCCAACCAGGCAAAATTTCGCCTAAAACATCTAGTTCAATGCCTCGGCTGCGCTGCTCTCCGGTAGGAATGGAGAAGTCAATGTTTTCGGGGTCAGGCACACCAATGTTGGTTCTGGTGAGGTTGTAGGCAGACAGAGTTGCCAGCAGCCTGCCATTCAACAATTCACCTTTAACACCGATCTCATACTGGGTGCCGCGAATCGGCTCCAGGAACGATCCATCGGCTTGAACAGAGTCATTGAGAGTGAGCGATCGCGCAAAGCTGGCATAGAAAGAAAGATTCTCAATGGGTTGGTAAACAATTCCAACGCGCGGACTGAATGCTTCATCATATTGGGCGGTTGTAGAACTAGACTCAATGTCGATGGACTCCTGATCAATGAAGTCAAAGCGCCCGCCTACCAGGAGGATGAGATCATCAGTCAGGTCAATTTGATCTTGAAGAAAGATGCCAACGCTATCGCTGATGATGTCAAATCCTGGCACATTAAAGTCGGAAAGTGAGGGGCGATCGAGTTCTTCGTAAACTGGGTCAAAGATGTTAATGGGCGCGATCGCATCACCAAAGAAAGTCTCGAAATGCTGGTACTGTCGAGTATAGTCAACCCCAAACAAAAGTGTATGCTCAATGGGCCCAGTGGCAAACTCACCCACGACATCAGTTTGCACAATGTAGCTTTCTTCAAGCGGGTCGTTAAAGTTAAAGGCACGAGTCAGAATGCCAGTTGTTTCATCTAGACCACTTGGAGAGAATGGATCAAGCCGCAGGTTAACGGAGTTAGTTTGCAGGAAACGAAAGGTATTGCGAATACGCCAGTCGTCATTCAACTCATGCTCTAGCTGATAGCCAATGCTATAACTCTCGGTGCGGATAAAGTCATTGGGGTCGCCAAAAACGCGATCGCGCGGAATATCAGCAGGGCGATCGCCCACCGCTGGAATTCCTCTATCAACTGGACGCTCATCATACAGGTATTCCCCGTCGAGCGTGAAATTGGTGCGATCGCTAATTCTCCAGGTTAAAACGGGTGAAACATAAAATCGATCAATATCCGTATCAAAATCGCGCCATCTTTCTCCCGTTTCATATACCGCATTGATGCGATAGAGAAGGGTTTCATCTTCATTGAGCGGCCCTGACAGATCAAACGTAGGACGCAGTAGCCCAAAACTGCCGACTGACAGCGATGCTGCATAGCGTGGATTATCCAGCGGTTGCTCAGTTACGAGATTGATAATGCCACCTGGCTCAAGTGCGCCATACAATACTGAGGCAGGCCCTTTTAAGATTTCAACCCGCTCAATATTCTCTGTTTCAATCAGAGGTGAAAAAACATTGGGCACGCGAATGCCATTGCGAAACACTTGCCCTGTCGCCGTAAACCCTCGAATATTAAACTGATCCAGCGCATCGCCAAATCCACCTTCTTCCCCGACTCCACTCACATTGCGAAAAATATCAGGCAATCGCAGCGCATTTTGCTCTTGAATGACCTGCTGTGGAACCACTTGAATCGAACCTGGAACCTCCAGAATAGGGGTATCAGTTCGGGTTGCAGTCGTGGCATTATCTACGATGTACCCTTCTTCTTGCTCACCCGTTACTACTACTTGAATAGCTTCCTCTTCAGTTGTCTCAATGCTTTCGGCGTTTGGAGTGATACTTAATATCAAATTCTGGTCTACTACATTGATGGAAACTGTCGGAGGTGCATCTGCTCCAGTAATGGCGACTCGCACGCGACTATTGGGTAAGTTTGTTGCACTAATTAGCGCAATTCTCTCTGCCGGATTAGACTGTTGAAACTCATTTGAATCAGATAAAGATAACACCGCATCAGGGATATCAATAATCAACGCATTTCCCGCAACAGATGTAGACGGTGTTGGCTGCGCTCCGGTTGTTTCCAGGGTTACTTCAAGCCCAGCATCCGACGGATTTACCTGTATTCCAGTAATTTCAACTATTGAGGACTGAGCAATTTGGGTCAGCCGCTCATCAACAGTTGTTGCAGAAGGTTCTAACTCACTCATTTGAGGAATATTGCTGGTTGCACTTCTCTGCTCTAAAGAACTGTTGTCTACAGAATTCTCAATAGAATTCTCAATCCCTAAATCTTCTGACTTAACTTCTGCCCATGCCGATTGAACACAGCAAACTGACAGCACCGTTGCCACAAAAATTGATCGCTGTAATTGATTCATCATCACTCCACACCAGCACCAAAGAAAGGAAATCAGGCTAGGGAATCAGGCAATTCCCTTACGTCATTCCGGACTTGCTTATCTGAAAATAATTCTCAAATAGCTTACAGGTAAGGTTGAGTGTGTGGGCGATCGCTTTGATCCACAGCGGGAATTTTTTGATCACTAACAGGAATTTCTTAGCCTGCCTGCTGCTTTGCAACAAGTGAATAGGCTTTCGGATTAGTACCAAATTTTTTACGAAAAGCAGCCGCAAAATAGCCTCGGTTGGCAAACCCTACTTCACGGGCAACTTCGCTCACATTCAGGGTTCCAGCCTCTAATAAGGCTCTGGCTCGTTCCATGCGGTAGTGGTGTAAACAGCCAAAGACAGTCGTGCCAAAAATGGTGCGAAAGCCCTGCTTGAGCGTGAATTCATTTAACCCCACCTGGCGCGCTAAGCCCTTGAGTGAGGGAGG
This sequence comes from filamentous cyanobacterium CCP2, assembly GCA_003003615.1. Classification (GTDB taxonomy): domain Bacteria; phylum Cyanobacteriota; class Cyanobacteriia; order Elainellales; family Elainellaceae; genus Egbenema. The sequence continues at coordinate 72,944 of PVWD01000004.1, forward strand.
ATTGCTGAGATGCTGCGCTAAAATTTTTCTGGCATGGTGAAGCCGATCAATATCGTCTGGCTTAAAGGTCGGCTGGGTCGGGTTTCGGGGCGATTGCAGCATTTGTTCCAGGTGAAGGGCTACCAGTTCCCAGGCTTTGCTTTCCAGATAAATCTGCTGGGTCATGCCGATGTAAGGGCAATTGAGAATTTGCTGCATGACGGCTTGCATTGCCACCGTTGGCACTGCCTCGCAGGTGTAGCGGTTTTGTGTGAGAGGTTTCACCAGTTCTTTGATCAGAGGAGGTGCATTTTCCAGGCGATCGCCCATCCACAGCCGAAACAACTCTGGCTCTAGATGAAAGCTCACATCGAGAACCTGCCATCCGCCGCAATCCTCATGAATGCTGCTGTCTGCCAAACCACTTCCCGAAAAGAAGTAATACTCAGAGAAGCAAGACTGCTGAGGATATTCTTGAGGATGTTGAACAATCGTGAACTCATATTCCAGCGGATGCTTCCGTTCAGGCACTTCAATGAGCAAATCCTGATGAGTTTGATATTTGGCGATCGCTAAAACTAACCCCTCACGCAGCCGCACTTCTCGTACCAGACCGTGCCCCAACTGAGGTGGATACTGCCAGGTGATGTCAGTCAAATCAGGGATAGATGCAGTTTGCTCACCGACTATGTTTTCCTGCACTAACGTCCAGTAGTCTTTTTGAGAAAGGGCGATCGCCATTGTTCCTAGGTACGTGGGAGTGGAAAAAGCTTACACCCAGAAGCCTATCATTAATGAAAATTCTTCTCAATATTTATCCGCCACACTGATTCCCGATGCTTTGAAACTTCGGGCGATCGCAGCCCTGAACTTGAAATTTGCTAGAGTGACGATATTCAAACGACTGCGAGGATGTGATGATGGTTAGCGAGCAATTCCTCAACCAGCAAGCCAGTTCCACCTATCACCAGCTTCCACCTTTGGAGAGTGGCGATCGCCTCACTCGTCCTGAATTCGAGCGGCGGTATGCGGCTGCACCTCACATCAAAAAAGCAGAACTGATCGAAGGAATCGTTTACGTGGCATCTCCCTTACGACATGAGCAGCACGGCAAACCCCACAGTCGAGTCATGACATGGCTGGGGGTTTATCAGGCGATGACTCCTGGAGTTGACTTGAGTGTTGAGCCAACGGTCAGGCTGGATTTGGATAATGAGCCGCAGCCAGATGCTGTGCTGTTTATTGAAGCCAATGCAGGTGGGCAAACTCGTATCAGCCCTGATGGCTATATTGAAGGATCGCCAGAACTAATTGTGGAAATTGCTGCCAGCAGTGCCGCTATTGATTCCGGAATCAAGAAGCAGGTCTATCGCCGCAATGGTGTGTTGGAATATGTGATCTGGCAATCCTATGACAACCAACTGGAGTGGTTCTGGCTCACGGATGGAGAGTATCAGTTACTCTCTCCTGATCCGGATGGCATCATTCGCAGTCGGGTGTTTCCGGGCTTGTGGTTGGCGGTGGAGGCACTGCTAAGTAATCAAATGAGTCGCGTATTAACTGCACTACAGGAAGGGTTGAACACATCGGAGCATGATGCATTTGTGAAACAATTAGGAGAAAAAAGATAGAAGAACTACCCCTACATTTTGCTTCTATTCAACTTTATACAGGCAGCTAATTTGATACTGCTTCACGGGTTCTAATGAGGTTTTATCTCCCGAACTCCACATCGTTATCACCTGACCACAGGCTTCAATTCTGGCTTCGTAGACCCCCGATCGCTCACCATTGGGGGAAGCAAAATGAATCTGGACTTCTGCCCAGTTTGGTGAATCTGCATTAGATGGATCGATCGCTAATGTTTCTCCCCATTTCAAATCACTCAACCAGTCCCAACCTTCTTGCAGCCAAATTTCCCGTTCAGCAATTTGCTCAAACTGGTTCAGCGCACACCAGCCTTGATAAAACGAACGAATCCGCTCAATCTCTCCCTTACGATGTACCAGTAAATCCAGTTGGTTTGATTCTAAATGACCCCAACAGCGACCTTCTGGCATATCTAGCAATGTAGGGGCAAATTGATGCTGCCCAAAGTGGCTTACCCGCCAGACGCGTAGGCGATCGCCTGCATACTGCTGACGAAGTTGCCGATAAATGGGGTAGCCAAATCGGGCGCAGGCAACATCGACATTTCCGTGGGTACAGACTAATAAATCGCGGATGTGATCGGTATCCTGACGATAGGGTTCAAAGGTGGGAAGGAGTTGCGGCTGGAGGAACAGAGCCGTCACCAGGGATGCAACGGCATCAGTGGGCACGAGGTATTCCCGTTTCTCTAATTGGGCAAAGGGGGTAGCAGGACGACGGAAATGTAAGACGCGGGTACGTCCCGGTTGGGAATAGTCTCGATCAGGGGCGATCGCCAGGGGTCTAAACCGAAAATTAAGCTCCCATACGGGTGCAAGTGCAGCGTGAACATCCGGTGGAACTGGATTCGGTTCCATCCAAATCGTCTTGGCCCAGGGTAAGGGCATTTCTAGAATCAACCATTGATCGTAGGTATCCGCTGTGCCGATCGGATCTTCCCCGTTGGCTTTCGACACGACGGAACAAAAGCGACAATTGCTAGCTGTAATCGTTGACATGGTTGCCTCTTAAGCTTGAAAAATCAACGCTGAGTGTGAACTATGCCAGAGAAGATGATCGCTCCTGACTACGGTTCTTGCTCATCTATTACTTCCTCTTTCAGCAAGGATTGAAACAAATCATCGATGACTAAGTTAGCAGCGATCGGTCCAGGTCCAATCCAGTAGTAGGGCACCTCGTACACGCGATCGGTTTGAACGGCATTTAGCTGTTGCCAGAGCGGATCTTGCTTCAGTTGCGTCACTGCTGCGTTGATTTTCTGATCATCTTCTCCAGGCAAAGCAGAATTCCACAGAAAGATCACATCCGCATCAATGTCCTGAATTCGTTCCCGCGGTAGCCGTTCTGAAAAGCCAAAGTGGCGTTGGCTGGGGGGACGCTGTAATCCGGCATCCTGAACGATCGTTCCGGCAAAGGTTTGATCCAGGTAAACCGTAATACTGCCATCGGCTGGAACTGTAATTACTGACACGTCAAGGGTTTGCAGGCGATTGCCCATCTTCGCTTTAAATTCTGCCAAACGTGCTTCGTAGTCCGCCATGAATTGATCATGGGCATCGGATTGACCGAGGGCTTCACTCACCAACGCAAAAACGGCTTTCCAGTCGGCACTGCTTTCAAAGGGAGCCAAGACGGTTGGTGCAATTTGAGAGGCTTGAGGATAAATCGCCTGGTGATAGGTATTTCCTAGAATTAAATCTGGGCGTAAGGACAGGGTTTTTTCTAAGTTCGGTTCACCCGTAATGCCGATATTCTCAACTCCTGTTAAGTCGGATTGTAAATGCGTCCAATCGGTGTTGATTGTTCCAATTGGGGTCACTCCGATCGCCAGCGCAGATTCTAAAGATGTGCTATCAAAGGTGACAATCCGCTGAGGGCTTGCAGGTATTTCAGTGGTTCCTACTGCATGAGAAATGACTCGAACCTCGGCTTGAGACGCAGTTTCATTCCCACTAGAAGCAGAATTACGACTGGAAATGCCATTGCAAGCGGAAGCGAACGCAGCCGAAACAACGACCAGCAAAACCCACAGCAAAAGCCGCTGAATTTGCCACAGTTTGAACCCAGAAAAAGCACCGTTACCGTTCAATCTCATCATCATTTTAGAATTCAACCGAGACAGAACCAATGACCGTTAGAGGGGCACCCACTGCAATACTGGTTCTACCAAATTCAACGCCAGTGTAGTAATCCACATCGAACAGGTTTTGCACGTTGACGGCTGCTCTCCAATTATCGCGTCTGTAATAGAGGGCGGCATCGGTTCGGAGAAAGCTGGGAAGCTCGTAGCTGTTATCTAAATCACCTGCTCGATCGCCCACAAAAAACAGACCCAGTCCAAATCCCAATCCTTGCAAATCACCCTGCTGAATTTCATAGGTTGTCCAAAGGCTGGCACTGTGATAGGGCACATTGGGTAAGCTCACCCCTTCTTCAATGAAGTTATCTTCGGTGACTTCAGCATCAATATAGGCATAGGAGGCAATCAGATTCCACCCTGGTAGAATTCTGCCAATCACATCCAACTCAACACCCTGGCTGCGCTGTTCACCTACTGCGATCGAAAAATCTGGATTCTCCGGATCAGTTGTTGCTACATTGCTTTTCGTCAAGTAAAACCCTGCTAAATTGGCAGTTAATCGCCCATCTAACACTTCACCCCGAATCCCCACTTCATACTGGGTGCCTCGTTCCGGTTCCAGCAACGTTCCATCCACTTGCTCTCCGGAGTTGGGAGAAAAGGAGCGGCTGTAGCTGGCATAGAGGGATAGAGGTTCGATCGGGCGGTAGACCAGTCCCACACGCGGGCTAAAGGCTTCGTCGGATTGGCTAGAACGATCGCTACCGCTCAGCCGATTGATGTTCAATTGATCCACAAAGTCGAAACGTCCGCCAATCAGGAAATGTAGGTTATCCAAAATATCAATTTGATCTTGGATATAGAGTCCCCAAGACTCAGTTCGCCGTTGGGAATCGCGGAATCGCACTTCGGTAATATCGCGGTCTTCCACCCGTCCATAGACCGGATCAAAAATGTTAATCGGAGCAGCCACAAAGTCTTCCGGAGACTGGTTAAATCCATCATCAATTTGACGACTCCAATCTACTCCAAATAGCAGCGTATGCTCAACCGATCCCGTATTAAAGTTACCGACAACATTCGTTTGTAATTCGTAGACCTCGCGCAGGTCATCATTGGAGGAATAGAAGCGCGTCAGTTCTCCGGTTTCTTCATTCAGCGTATCGGGATCGATGCGATTGTCGAAGGTATCTGCTCGTTGAAAGCGAAAGGCATTGCGAACCGTCCAATCCTCATTAAAGTCATGCTCAAAGCGATAGCCCGCACTCCAGGCTTCTGTACGCCGGAAGTCATCTGGTTCACCCAAAATTCGCTCAACGGGAATATCTGCCACGCCATCTCCAATGGCGACGACACCCCGATCGAAGGGACGTTCATCGCGTAGGTAATCAAACTCCAGGTTCAGCCTTGTGCGATCGCTAAACTCGATCGCTAATACAGGAGCAACAAAAATGCGATCGATGTCTTGATCAAAGTCACGGAAACCGTCTGAATGTTCATAGGCGAGATTTAAGCGATAGAACACATCCAATTCGGGAGACACTGGACCAGATAGATCAATTTCGGGACGGATGAAACCAAAACTGCCCGCTTGCAACTCAAAGGAATAAAAGGGTTCTGTCAGGGGTTGTTCTGTAATGATGTTGATCACCCCACCGGGTTCCAGCGTTCCAAATAGTACCGATGCGGGCCCTTTTAAGACTTCAATTCGTTCGATATTTGCCGTGTCTCGAAACAGGTTGCGGCTATCGCGGAAGCCATCGCGGAAGGTGTTGAACTGACGAAATCCCCGAATGATAAATTCATCCCGTGATCCGCCAAACGAGTCTCCAGACTGCACACCACTCACGTTCCGGGTGGCATCCTGCAAGCGAATCACCCGTTGGTCTTCGAGTACCTGTCGGGGAATCACCTGAATGGATTGGGGAATCTCGTTTAATGGTGTCTCTGTTCGAGTGGCGGTGGTTGCATTACTGGGGGCATATTCATCTTCCTGCTCCCCTGTCACGATGACCTGAATGGCATCTTCGTCTGTTGCCACGGCTTCCGTTCCCGGTGTGATGCTGAACACCAGCCTTGGGCGAGATGAATCCAATACGGCCTCTGGCGGCGCATCGACTCCCGTGATCGCCACTCGAACTCGATTATTGGGCAGGTTTGTGACAGCAACTAAGGCAATGCCTGCAATCGGGTTTGCCTGCTGAAACTCATTACGATCGGGCAGGGCTAGCACTGCATCAGGAATCTCCGCAATTAGCGCATTTCCGACGGTGGAAGTGGATGGTTCTAAGTTGCCGTCTGTTTCTAAAATGACTGCCAATCCTGTTTCAGTCGCATTGATCTGCACTCCTGTAATTTGAACCGGAGCTTGCGTAAGTTGCTGAGTTTGAATTTGTGAAACCCATTCTTCCACCGTTGTTGCAGGTTGTTGTAGATCATCCAATGATGGAATGGAAATAGTCTCGTGAGTCTCCTCTTCAACCGCCTGCGCCCAGACAGGCTGAACCATGAAAAGGGCGATCGCCCCACTGACCCAAACCCATTCAGCCCAAACCCATCGTTGCAGTTGTTTTGCCATCACTCCACACACCAATCGATTCACTAAATGCAAAAGATATGCAAGAAGCATACGGTGAGGAGTGACAGCACGTGAAGTTCGTTTTAGCTACTGGACGGATTATTTTAGGCACTGGATGGAGTTTTGATCGCAAGGATAGATATTTACTCTCTATTCATTTGATAGGTTTTGGGACTCACTCCAAATTTCTGCTTGAATGCCTTGGCAAAATACCCAGAGTGCGTGTAGCCGATCGCCCGTGCTACCTGCTGCACACTCATCTGTTTCTCCAGCAGCAAAAGGCGGGCTTGCTCTAACCGATAGTCCCGCAGGTAGCCAAATACTGTTGTGCCAAAAACCTGACGAAACCCTTGTTTGAGTTTAAAGTCATTGAGTCCCACCTGGCGGGCAAGGCTCAAAATCGAAGGAGGGTGGTTAAACTGAGTGATTAAAATCTCTTTGGCGTGGTGCAGGCGATCGATATCATCTTGTTTGAGAAGAAGCTCAGAACGAGTCAGTGCATCGGCTTCTGTAAACTGAGCAAACTGGAGTGCGGCAAGTTCCAAAACCTTTCCTTCCAGATACATTTGCTTGATTGCACCCTGGTAAGGACACTGCAAGATCTGATGGAGAATCACTTGCATTTCTGGAGTAATCGTTCCTTGCCGATAGAAAGATAGTAGAGACTTCCCCTGGGTGAATGCTTGAAGCTCTTGAGGTAGACCCAAGGATGCTGCAAATTGCTGAATTGCATCCAGTCTTAGCCCAAAGCGGATTCTAATAACCTGTTCCTCTGTAAACCATTGATCGATCTCAACACCATCCTGAATGCATTCCAGGTAGTGTCCGCCCGGTGCTTCGAGGGTTTCGTCCGTCAGTCCTACATGCTGACTTTTGATCGTTCCTGAAAGGAAGAAACTCGATGCAGGGCCCCAACTTGCAGAATCTGATCTATAAATTATGTTTTCCTTCGCCTGACTGGATTCGATCGTCAACCACAAATCCCGCAGGTGCAATTCTCGAAACCATCCTTGATCCATCGCGTTGCACCAGGTGGATTTCGTCTCAAACGGTTCAGGATGACAAACGGTTTCCCTGCTAGAGGGATCAGCCTGCAAACGGTCATTGTAATCCTGTCCTGAAAGCACTAGCGGCATGGCGATCGCTTCTCACTCCAACCCATCCGGGGAAGCCTGTAAATTATTGCCATCAATTCTCAATTAATTTGAACCTTGAGTCAAGTTAGGGGCGATTGCCAGTCTAGTAACCCCTTCTGAGGCAAAATTATTGACCTTGTTACCCTAAATTAGTGGGTAGTCTATCAATCTTGAATTTATCAGTTGGTTTAGTGTTAGTGCAACCCAACGGAATCCTTGCCATTGTTATGTTTCACTTCGTTCCATCTGACCTATGTACCCCCCAATTTTAAGATTGATAGAGCATCAGAGATGTAACTCGGTATTGCTTCACGGGATCTAACTTCTCATTGCTACCAGACCGATACTGGGTGAGCACACTGCCGCTGGTTTCCACCCGTGCCTCATACCGTCCAGTGATCTCCTGATTGGGCGACTGAAAATCAATCTGGATCGTTGCCCAGTCAGCATCCCATTCATCCTCGTGGGTGTTGTCGATGGCGATCGTTCGTCCCACTTTCCGGTAGTGGAGCCAATCCCATCCCCGCTCCATCCAAATTTCGCGTTCCACCATCTGTTCAAACCGTTGCAAACCAGACCAACCCCGGTAATAGTTGTAAATTGTTGAAACATCTCCCTGGCGGCGCACCAGCGTATCCAAGATTTCGGAGTCGAGGTGTCCCCAATACTGCCCGGTTGGGAGATCCACCAGGGTGGGCGCAAAGTTATGCCCCCCAAAGTGGGAGCAGCGCCAGACTCGTAAAGCATCTCCGGCATAGTCTCGCCGCAGTTGCTCATAGATGGGGTAGCCAAAGCGAGAACAGGCGACATCGATATTGCCGTGGGTGCAGACCATTAGATCGCGGGTTGCCCCTGGCTGACGATAGATATCCAGTTCAGATAGCTCCTCGGATGGAGCGATGGACTGTCGGAGGAGAGCGATCGCCACTTCCAGCACTCGCTCTGTAGGCACCAGAAATTCCTGCTGCTCAAACTGGGCAAAGCATGGAGCCGGACGTTGATAAAAGAGGATGCGGGTGTGGTTAGGAACGGAATAATCGCGATCGGGAGCGATTACCATAGGGCGAGTCCAGATGCCGTGGTTCTCCCGCAGGTCTTGAATCTGGCTGAATACTGCCTGGGCGATCGGGTGGTCTATCCACAAGCTCCGGTCCCAGGGTTGGGGCATCTCGATAATCAACCACTGGTCATGGGGATGAACGGAGCCGATAGGGTCTTCGCCGTTAGCCTTTGAGACCACGGAGCAAAAGCGACAGTCTTCCAGGGTAGGGGATGGTACAGAAGGATTCATTCGTCAGTCTCCAGCAACGTGTTTGATAAGTCGTCAAGAACGGCATGGGCCGTGAGAATACTGCTGCCGATCCAATAGCTGGGCACCTTATAAATCCGATTGTTTTGCACGGCATCAAGCTGTTGCCAGAGGGGATCTGCCTTGAGGGACTCCAGTTCTGCCTGGACTTGCTGTTGGCTATCGCCCACTTCATTACTCCAAACAAAGATGGCGTCCCCATCGGCAAGGTGCAGCGTTTCTTTGGAAAGATTGAGCCGGAGTGCCTGGGATGCAGGGATGGAACTCTCTAACCCCACATCTTCGAGAATGGTGCCAATGAAGCTGTCTTCGGCATAGATAGCCATCGAGTTGGGGTACAGTCGGACGACCGAAACCTGAAGTGGGTCAGGATAGGTGGATTGCATTTGGCGTTTGAATCCATCAAGACGGGTTTCATAGTCTGTCATGAGTGCGTTCGCTGCATCGACTTGTCCCAATGTTTCGGCGTTTTTGATCAAAACATCTTTCCATTGAGCACTTGTTTCAAAGGGAAGGATAACGGTGGGTGCGATCTGCGCCAAATGTGGATAAATCGCTTCCGATTCTAGCTCAAGCCCCAGGATCACATCGGGTTTTAATGCCAGGATTTTTTCCAGGCTGGGTTGGTTGTGGTTGCCTGCGGATTCAATGCCAACGAGGCGATCGCGCAAGTAATTCCGCTTCTCTAACCAATCGGGCGCAATGGCATAGCCAATCGGTTTTAGCCCAAAAGCCAGCACATTTTCGAGGGAAAAGGGATCGATCGTAACGATGCGCTGGGGATTGAGCGGCACACAGGTTTCGCCCATCATGTGCTGGATCATACGGCAGTCGGAGTTAACCGGAGTGACGGAATCCTCCGACTGCGTTGAATTAGTACCACACGATACTGTTAGCAGGAATGCCAAGATTCCCAGCACAATTCTTGAAAAAATAGGTCTGCCAATCCTTTGAATATCAATCATGAGCCATCTTTGATCAAAACTCTACAGAAACAGACCCTAATACTGTAAAAGGCGTACCCGGATTGGCGGTTCGACCAAAGCTACCATTTTGGATGTAGTCCACATCAAAAATATTGATGAAATTGAGTGCCAGTTGCCAGTTGTCACGGGTATAACCTATGCGGGCATCCGTACGAAGATAGCTGGGAATTTCATAATCGTTGTTGAGATTGCCGGGGCGATCGCTCGCATAAAATAGCCCCAGACCAAACTCCAATCCCCGCAGATCACCCGATTGCAGCTCATAGGTTGTCCATAAGCTGGCGGCGTTGCGGGGTACATCGGCCAGGCGGTTGCCTTCAAAGTCGCTGCCACCATCGTCGGTTACTTCCGCATCGGTATGGGCGTAGGAAGCAATGATATTCCACCCCGGCAAAATTTCACCGAGTACATCGAGTTCAATACCCTGACTGCGCTGTTCTCCGACAGCAATGCTGAAGTCGGTGTTGTTGGGATCGGTCACGGCAATATTGCGCTTGGTCAGGTGATAGGCAGCTAAGTTGGTGGTCAATCTGCCATCCAACCATTCCCCTCGAATGCCCACTTCAAACTGGGTTCCCCGTTCAGGTTCCAGCAAGTCGCCGTCTACGGTCGTGCCTGTATTGGGCGTGAAGGACTGGCTAAAGCTGGTGTAGAGGGAGATGGGCTGAATCGGCTGGTAGACGATCCCGATACGGGGCGAAAATGCCTCTTCTTGCAGCTCTGAATCGACATCGTTAAAGGTTGAATCCTGATCAATGACATCAAAACGTCCGCCCACCAGCAGGTTGAGATTATCGGTGATTTCGATCTGATCCTGGATATAAATGCCGAGGTTATCAATCTCGTCTTGAAAGAGGAAGCGACCCTCCAGCAAGTCCCCGCGATCGGGGCGATCGCCGCGACCATAGATCGGATCAAAGATATTGATCGGTGGTGGTGGCTCCAGCGAAGAGCGGTTATCAAAGGTATCCGTAACCCGAAACAAATCCACACCCACCAGCAACGTATGGTCAATGGAACCTGTTGAGAATTCCCCCTGAAGGCTGGACTGAATCGAGTAATTCCAGAAGGTGGACTGGTTATCTGACCAATCGGATCGGGTTAACTCCCCTGTTTCTTCATTTAGTCCCCCCACCCTGGCAAAGCGAAACGCATTGTCGGAGGTGAAGAAGCGCAATCCGTTGCGGAGCGTCCAGTTGTCATTGAACTCGTGGTTCAGCCGCAGGGATGCCCCAAACTCTTCGACGATGGCGATGTCATCCGGTTCTCCCAAAATCCGGTCAAAGGGAATATCTGCAATTCCGCCACCCAGGGCAATAACCCCCCGATCAAAGGGGCGTTCATCACGCAGATATTCCAGGTCGAGGATAAGGTCGGTGCGATCGCTAATCTGCCAGCTCACCACCGGAGCCACAAACACCCGCTCAATATCCGTGTCATAGTCGCGGAATCCATCTGACCGTTCATAGACTCCATTCACGCGATACAGCACGGTGCGGCTGTCGTTGAGTGGCCCGGTAATGTCAAAGCTAGGGCGCACGGTGCCAAAGCTCCCAGCCTGCACCTGAAACTCGTAACGCGGTTCGGGCAGGGGAAGTTCGGTCACCAGATTGATGATGCCCCCAGGTTCCAGGTTGCCGTAGAGCACCGAGGCTGGCCCTTTGAGAATTTCAATCCGCTCCAGGTTGACTGTTTCTCGGAAGGTTCTGAAATTGCTGCGTTCCAAAAACCCGTCGCGCAACACATCGTTTGTGAAAAATCCGCGAATCACGTAGGTTTCCCGCGCATTGCCAAAGCCGTTGCCTTCCCCAATGCCGCTGACGTTGCGGAGCGCATCTCGGACTCGAATGACTTGCTGATCCTCTAACACCTGTTGCGGAACAACTTGAATCGACTGGGGAATATCTCGTAAAGGCGTATCCGTACGGGTTGCAGTGGTCGCCTCGTCCACCACATAATCACCATCCTGCTCCCCCGTCACCACCACCTGGATGGAGTCGTCCGGGGTCGTTGCCGTTTCGGTTCCTGGCGCGATCGCCACCGTCAGGCGTGCTGCTTCTGAATTAACGTCCACTGTTGGAGGTGCGCTAACTCCGGTAATGGACACCCGCACCCGACCATCTGGTAGGCTGACCGCGCTAATCAAGGCAATGTCATCAGCCGGATTTGCCGATTGAAATTCGTCTCCGTCCGGTAGATTGAGCACCGCATTTGCAATATCAATCACAACGGCGTTCCCCAAAATAGATGTCGTTGGCGTTTCGATCGGAGCCGATGTTTCCAGAACGAGGCTTAGCCCTGTATCGGTTTCGTTGAGATGGAGATCCGTCACTTGAACGGACTGCTGCTCAATTTGAGCCATCCATTCGTCAATGCTGGTTGCCGCTTGATCCAGCCTACTGGTATCAGGGCGATCGCCCACTAATGGGTTATTTTGCGCTGAACGAGTATGACGGTTTGCCTGACTCTGCTGCGAGTTGGCATCTGCACGGGCAGCCCAGGACAGGCACAACGACAACGCACTGATCACAAGGGCAGAACTTTTCAGATAACTCACCATTCCACACACCACTATCTTTATGACAGGGTAAAAAAGAGCGTTTGACCTTTACCCTGCTTAATTCAATGAGAAAACTTATCAAGAAGCATACCGAGAATCATGAAGGCAATTGGGAGGGAAATGCGCCTAAAGTGGAATACTTTGCGCCCGAAACGGAATTAGTGCCGTTGCTGAATCAAAAATGCTTTGGGATTGACCCCAAATGCCTCGCGAAAGGCTGAGGCAAATCGACTTTGGCTAGCGTAGCCAACAGCTTGGGCTGCCTCACGGACATTCATCTGTCCTTGAATCAATAGGGTCTTTGCGCGTTCCATTCGACATTGCCGTAAGTAGCCAAAAACCGTTGTTTGAAAGACTTGCCGAAAGCCCCGCTTGAGCGTACATTCATTCAACCCCACCTGTCGGGCTAATTGAATCAGAGAAGGGGGATTCTCTAAATTGTGATGCAAAATGTCCTTTGCCCAGTGCAGCCGATCGATGTCATCAGGTTTGAGAGATGGAACATAGGGTTTATCCTGATAAATGGCGATCTCCTCATCAATCAACAAAGCCATCAGTTCCAGGACTTTGCTTTCCAGAAATAGCTTGCGGGTTAATCCCTGATACGGACAGTGCAAAATGTGCTGGAGAGTAGCCTGCATAGCAGGTGAAGATTGCCCAGAACGACCGTAGTAGGGCTGGTGGCGATCGCCCATCAAATGAGTCAGCGCATCGGGTACTGCGCCATCGCGCTCAATCATAGAGCGAAATAAGGTTGGCTCAATATGCACACTGACCCATCGGCTGCGTTCCTTTGCTGAGCGCACCCAGTGTCCAGCCGCCGAAAGACCACTGCCGTAAAGATGGTAGGGAATGGCTTGGGTAGAATGCGGCGAAGCCTCCGCCAGGTCAAACAAATACTCAACTGGATGATCCTGGTCAGGAAAGTCGATCGTCAAATCTGAGCAAAGCTGATAATCAACAACGGACAAATCTAGCCCCTCTCGTAGCTTCGTTTCACAAACCTGTCCCTGGCCCAGTGCGGTTGGATAAGCCCACGTCACCTCACATTGGTTTGTAGGAGAATGACGCTCAATTGTATCTTGCAGCAAGGCTTGATACTCAGACAGAGAAAGATGGATAGCGTGTTGCCCTTGGAGTGCGATCGCCATTAGCAGAGTCAATCGGTTAGATTATTGCAAATAATTCCTATTATTTAACCGCAAATCTGCATTTGATGCAATTCTCAAGAGGCACTAATCTGATCAAGCACTGATCGGTAGGCTTTGTTAGGTCAACCGAGATCTGAGGTTGGAGCGCACTACTAAAGGAAAGTTAATCATCCTATCGCCAACTGGGTAGAAATCGGGAACCACAACTTTAACTAGCCCAACGATGAGGAAATTGGGCTGATGCCGACAGTGCGATCGCTATCAACAAACCCTACTGATCGTCCGCGCAGGCTGGGGTGGCGATCGCGCTGCCAAAACTCAGGGTTATAAATGACGTAGTACAACACCCCCAGCCGAGCATAGAGTGCCATCTTGCCCTCATACTCATCCCCCGGTTGGTGGGAAACCATTTCCAGCACCATAATCGGTGGAGTGTTCTGTTCTTCCCACATCACATAGCTGCGACGGGATTTGCCCCTCTTTTTGCGTTCCACCTCTAGACTCCGAAAAGCATCAGGTACGATTGGCACACGGGGATTGAGTCCAGCGGTATGGTAGATCGCCATATCCACCCTAAAGTACCAGTCCATGCAGTCAGCCCAGAGGTGGGTCAACAGCAGAAGTAGCAGATTAGGAAGGAGATTTTGGTCTTCATGATCCACAGGCGCATCATCCGAGCCGAGTAGCTCAGCAGAACTGGGCAAGGGTTAGTTGACGGATGAAAACATCACGGGTTCACTCCGTGTGGGCAATGGATTCATTATGGGGTGGATAATCGGGCTGGAAAATTGCACACTAGGCAAAAAGTCCGGATTGCGAAGAAAAAACTCCAATCGTTTATGCGCTGCATCTTCATTGAGATTGCACAGGTAATAGGTGGTGAAAAACCCGCGATTCTGCTGACTGACGGGAAGGAACTGGGCGATCGCATTGTTTCTCCAACTAATTTTAGGATTTATACAATGGGTGGAATCCTGACCAGCAGGCGCGATCGCAATTCCCCCGGCATCTTTGGAGGCTTCACATAACCATCAGCACTCTGCATGTAAAGCTGGCTGAACTGCTGAAGTTCTATAACGCTATCTGCATGATTTAAATCCACAAAATGGTAGGTGTATTTTCCTGGACAAGCGAACGTCACAGAACAGGGTCGATCGCATGTCCACAAACACCCAACGGAGTGTATCTTCAACCCATCCGAACCCAACTTTTCTAACTGTTGGAGTAACAAAACTCCTTCTGTGATGGTGTCTTCGGTGACATCATCGTGGGCGATCGTTGCACTACAGGATTTACACACAAACAACGTATGTTGGGTCATGATTGAGGGGTTTCTACAAGGTATTTAAACAAATCATCGATGACGGCATTTGCGGCGATCGGGCCATCGCCAATCCAGTAGCCGGGAACTTCGTAAACGCGCCCTTGCTGAACAGCGGACAACGTAGACCAGAGAGG
>PVWD01000261.1 GCA_003003615.1 filamentous cyanobacterium CCP2
ACCCAAACGTTCCCCTGACTCCCCACTCCCCACTCCCAGCGAAATTCGGTTTGACCATGTTTGGTTTGGCTATAAGCCTGATGAATACGTCTTGCGAGATCTAGATTTCACCATTCGTCCGGGAGAAAAGGTCGCTTTGGTAGGGCCAACTGGAGCGGGGAAAAGTTCGATTATTCGCTTGCTGTGCCGGTTATACGATGTCACCAAGGGGCGCATTTTACTGGATGGTGAAGATATTCGTGATTTGCCCCAGGCAGAACTACGGCGACGGATGGCCATTATTTTGCAAGATGGCTTTTTGTTTGCGGGGGATGTCAAGGGCAATATTGCCTTGGGTGAACCATATTCTTTGGAGCAAATTCAGGCGGCGGCAGAGCAAACCAACGTGGCGCGATTCATTGAACGGCTACCCCAGGGATACAATACTGAACTCCGGCAGCGAGGCACGAATCTATCTGGAGGAGAAAAGCAGCTTTTAGCCTTTGCCCGTGCAGCCATTCGCAATCCCAGCATTTTGGTGTTGGATGAAGCGACTGCCAACCTGGATGTCCGAACTGAAGCCTTAATTCAGGAGGCGTTAGAAACCTTACTAGAAAAACGGACTGCGATTATTATTGCTCACCGCCTTTCCACCATTCGCAGCGTCGATCGCATTCTGGTTTTGAAGCAGGGCCATTTGATTGAATCGGGCAGCCATGACGAACTCCTGGCTCACAATGGCTTATACGCCAGCTTATATCGTTTACAAATGCTGGAAGAATAGCCGTGATTTTTGCCTGAGCGTTTTCAATTTATTTCAGGAATTAACAAACTTTAAACTTTCTTTATGGTTGAGGTGGGGAGATTCCTATCGTTATGTAGAACACAAAGCCTCGATTTTTATGGGATCATGACAAAAGCAGGGGTACTAAGCTCAGGAAAAAACGCAGCAAAAATTAACTTTGTTGACGTTTAAAGTCATAGAAACTTGTAGTTTCTTATACTATATTTAACCTCCTGAAGGCGATCGGGCAATCTAACTGGGTTGACTCTAAACACCGAACAGACTGCCCGAAAGATAGATGCAGAAACTGGTAGTTGTCTGTCGGTAGGTGCTTTCAGCTTTACCCAAGCGGAAAGTATGGCTAGTTTGTAACCCATTGTTTGGATTTCCGGTGAGAGAGGCATAGATAGGCGTGAGTCAGTATCAATTCAGTCAGATGAGACGGTATGACCCAGAGGTAATTGCTCGTTACTATCGATATCGTCCTTGGCGGGCGGCATGGCGAACACTTGTAATTGTTTGGCAGTTTGCGGGTCTATTTTTAGGGCTAAAGTGGGATGAATGGTTTGGGCAGGTTGAACGTACGAAAGGAAAACGGGCTATACAACTGCGAACGATTCTGACTCAGCTTGGCCCAACCTACATTAAAGTTGGACAGGCTCTCTCCACACGCCCCGACTTGGTACGCAAAGACTTCCTAGAAGAATTAACCAAGCTGCAAGACCAGCTTCCTCCCTTCCCGACCTCCATCGCCTTCAACATCATTGAGCGAGAACTCGATCGCAGCGTCAGCGAAGTTTACCGAGAAATTTCTCCCCAGCCTGTGGCGGCAGCTAGTTTAGGTCAGGTTTATCAAGCGAGGCTGCACACGGGCGAGGAAGTGGCCGTTAAGGTACAGCGGCCTAACTTGATGCCAACCTTAACCCTTGACCTTTATTTGCTGCGGTGGGCGGCGGGTTGGATGGCTCCCTGGCTCCCGCTAAATTTGGGGCATGACCTGCGGATGGTGGTGGATGAGTTTGGCACCAAGCTGTTTGAAGAAGTTGACTATGTTAACGAAGGGCGAAATGCTGAAAAGTTTGCTGCCAATTTTCAGGATGACCCAACGATTAAGGTTCCATCCATTTACTGGCGGTACAGCAGCCATAAAGTGTTGACCCTGGAATGGATTCACGGCTTTAAGCTGACGGATACCGAAAAGGTGCGGCAGTCTAACCTGGATACAGATACGCTGATTGAGATTGGGGTCACTTCTGGGCTACGCCAGCTTTTAGAATTTGGCTTTTTCCATGCTGATCCCCATCCCGGCAACCTGTTTGCCACCCCGGATGGCAGAATGGCCTTCATTGACTTTGGCATGATGGATCAGCTTTCCCAAGACATGAAGGAAACGCTGGTTGATTCGGTTGTCCATCTGATTAACAAAGAATATGAAGCCCTTGCCCATGATTTCGTCAAGTTGGGCTTTTTAACCCCCGATACCGAAATTGAACCGATTATTCCGGCTCTTGAAGCTGTTTTTTCGGATGCAATGGGGGAAAGCGTTAGGGAGTTTAATTTCAAAACTATCACCGACCAGTTTGCTGGGCTGATGTATGAATATCCCTTCCGGCTCCCAGCAAAATTTGCCTTGATCATTCGATCGCTCATTACCCAGGAAGGGCTTGCCCTCAGCCTTAATCCAGACTTCAAAATTGTAGACCTGGCCTACCCTTACGTGGCGCGACGACTGTTGGCGGGAGAGTCCCCAGAACTGAAACGACGGTTAATTGAAGTTCTCTTCAAAGACGGCAAGTTCCAGTGGGAACGATTGGAAAATCTGATTGTAATTGCCCGAACTGATACTAAATTCGACATTCTGCCGACTGCTCAACTTAGCTTACAATACCTCTTGTCAGAAGAAGGGCAGTATCTCCGCCGCCAGCTGATTTTAGCTCTGGTGGAAGACGATCGCCTGCACACGCAGGAAGTCCAACGCCTGTGGAACCTTATCAAAGAAGACATTAAGCCCGATCGGTTGTTTAGTGTCGCTCTTGGAGCATTAGCAGGCTTTTCAGGTGAGCGAACCGCCGCCCTCCTTCCCTCAATGGCTGCCCTAATGCCGTTTCGTGCAAATGAACCCATTTCAGAAATCAGAAATTAGGGTTTGGCAAGTTAAAACTTAGGGATTCAGGAGCAGTGAATTGGCTTAGGGCAGGGGATGGACTTGAAAACAGGATGAGACGCGGCTTGAAAGCCATATTTTCGCTTCCATCCCTTTGCATGGCTTGCATAACATCTGGCGTGACATCGTTCCATCTGGCATGGTTTGGCTGCCCTCCTACTTCACCCTTACCTCTTACTCAAGGAGCGATCCGTGCCCTACTATTACAATCCGCCTTATTTTTTGCTGGTTGCAGGACTATTTGCTGGAATTACATCTGGACTTGCCTTTGATGCAACTTTGAGGCAAGCAGTTCAGGATTGGTCAAATAATCGATCGACGCGCACCCTAGCAAATCTGCACGGTCTGACCTTGAGGCTACCGTTCCTGGGCATTTGTAGTGGAATCTGCGTGTTTTTAGCCTCAGGTGTGCAAATTTTTGGATTTCCTCCCAAATTAGCCTATGCGATCGCCGTTCCCCTAACCCTCTCAACGGCACTTCTGGTTTGGTCGCAGTTGGGCAAAATTTTGATTCAGTTGGAGAAGGGTGGCTCAAAAGCATTGGATTTAGACTCGTTCATCTAACCATAGTGCCCTCTCATTCATCATGGGTTTGCCCGAAGAAAGGCTGCGGCTTCTAACGTTCAGCCATTCGGCCGAGCAGATAGACACTTTATACACTAGAATTTCTAGGCTGCGTGGTTATACTGGGAAGTAGAGGTTCGGCAGGACATTGTGGTTTGGCTGAAACCCTTGTTCTAAAAAGACCTGAGGCAAAGCGATCGTGCTAGATTCCACTACTTTCCCCACTCATCCCATTTCTATCGTGTTACCTCCTATCCTTTCTGAAGGAAACTATCATCCTTTCAAGTTCTGGTTTAACGATCGGCTCCAAGACGGTTTGTTCTATCAGAATGAGTTGTTCTACCGGCTTCAGACGCTTTCAGCCACTCATCGTGCCACGCTTTATCAGCACGCCTGTCAACTGGCTCAACAAGATAGCGTCATCGTTACCGCTTCGCCCACCGAATATAGTATGTGGATCAGCTTGCGTAGCCCTAGACTGTCTCATTTCGTCCAAAAACTTGAAACATTGTGAAGCGCGTTCGTCTCATTTGCCTCATTCTCTTCGGTTTAGGGATTTTGCTGACCTCCCTTCCCCATGCGGCTCAGTCTTTTTATGCTGCTCTGCACCCTGGCTCTGGCTCTCTTTTGACAGCATCCCTTACTGAAACAGCTCAATCCCAGGTTGAAGCGAATCCTACCCCGACTCCTGCGAATACAACTCCCGCTACCATTCAGTACCAAACTTACCTAACCTCACAAAGTTTCGTGCATGTCGTGCGGGTGCCGACTGAGCAATTTTTGGTGACACCAGCTGTCACAGAAGGATTGGAACAATTGGAACAGTTTGCCCAAACCGCTGGGGCGATCGCGGGGGTGAATGGTGGTTTTTTTGACCCAGTGAACCAGCAAACAACTTCCTACATTGTGGTGCAGGGTGAACAGGTAGCTGACCCAACCCAAAACGATCGCTTGATGACGAATCCTGACTTAACGGCATCGCTCGATCGAATTCTCAATCGCAGTGAGTTTCGCCAGTATGAATGCGGTGAGGCAATCCAATACAGCATTACAGCCCATTTAGACCCGGTGCCATCGGGCTGTCAACTCGTGAGTAGTTTAGGGGCCGGGCCTCGCCTCCTGCCGGAGTTGGCTTTGTCAGAAGAAGCCTTTGCTGAAATTGTCAATGGTGAGTTTGTCCGAGATGCGCTCGGCAGCCAACAGCCCAATGCTCGAACGGCGATCGGTATCACTGATACAGAAGAGATTTTGCTGGTCATGGCAGCCCAATTGCAGAATGCCCCAACTCACTCAGGCATGTCTCTCCCAGAATTAGCCAGTTTTATGGAGATCCTGGGGGCCACCTCAGCCATGAACCTAGATGGGGGTAGCTCCTCAGCCCTTTACTATCGAGGACAGGACAATCAAGGACAAGATAATCAAGGACAAACCTACTATGGACGGGTAGATGCAGAAGGGAACCGCATTGAACGCCCGGTTAAGTCCGTGTTGTTGGTTCATGCGCGCTAGCATCAGGATAAACTTGAAAAAGCCAGTCAACTTTGCGATTTTAGATAATTTGACTGGATTCACTAAACTCCACTGTTGACCGACGGTTCAAACTATTGTGACACTTAGCCTTTCATCCACCAATCGTTCAAACTCAGAAGCTCCCAGCCAGAAAGGATGGCGTGGCCTCATTGAAGCCTATCGTTCCTATTTGCCTGTCACTGATCGCACCCCTGTTGTCACGCTGCTGGAAGGTAACACGCCCCTAATTCCAGTTCCGTCGATCGCGGCTGAAATTGGCAAACAGGTACAGGTCTGGGCTAAATACGATGGGCTAAACCCGACGGGTAGCTTCAAAGACCGAGGTATGACAATGGCGGTGTCCAAGGCGAAGGAGGACGGGGCAGAGGTGGTCATTTGTGCCAGTACGGGCAACACCTCGGCGGCAGCAGCAGCCTACGCAAGACGGGCAGGAATGCGAGCTTATGTACTCATTCCCGATGGCTATGTGGCTCTGGGTAAGCTGGCCCAGGCTTTGCTGTATGGGGCAGAAGTGCTTGCGATTAAGGGCAATTTTGACCGGGCTTTGGCGATCGTTCGGGAAATGGCAGACCATTATCCTGTGACGCTGGTAAACTCGGTGAACCCTTATCGACTAGAGGGACAGAAAACCGCAGCCTTTGAAGTGGTTGATGTATTGGGTGATGCACCAGACTGGTTATGTATTCCGGTGGGCAATGCGGGAAATATTACAGCCTATTGGATGGGGTTTTGCCAATATCACCAGGAAGGGCACTGTTCTCGCTTGCCGAAGATGATGGGGTTCCAGGCAATGGGAGCTTCTCCTCTAGTATCAGGGCAGCCCGTGGAACATCCAGAAACGATCGCAACGGCAATTCGGATTGGCAACCCCGCAAGCTGGCACAAGGCGAATGCAGCAAAGGATGCTAGCCAGGGTGAATTCAATGCCGTTACAGATGAAGAAATTCTCCATGCCTATCGGCTACTTGCTTCCCAGGAAGGCATTTTCTGTGAACCTGCCAGTGCTGCCTCCGTTGCAGGATTACTTAAAGTCAAGGAACAAGTTCCGGCTGGCTCCAAAATTGTTTGTGTGCTAACGGGAAACGGCTTAAAAGACCCAGACACCGCCATCAACCATTGCCAAAACCAGTTTAAGACGGGTATTGAACCTAATCAAACTGCGGTAGCTCAAGTGATGGGGCTGTGACAACATTGGGCTTCTGGGGTGCCGAGGAACCGTTGGGCGTTTTGCTGGCAGACGGGGCGGCGGTTGATTCGCTTTGCTGCCGTTCACTGCGCTCTTTGGCAAGTAGGTCAACCGTGTCCCCTAGGGCAGAAGTCAAAGCTTTGCGGGTTTGAGCATGGGCAACTTGCTCCGTCTTTAAGGCCCGAGTCAGCCGATCGCACTCTGCTAATGCCCTGATTAGAAAGCCCTTTAGCTCGTCTACTCCCTGAAGGTGATCGACTTCTTCTTGGATCGTCGCCAGCAGTTCCACCTGAGGTTCTTTTCCAGGTGAAGTTTGTAGCTCTTGTAGGCGGGCATTCAATGCTTCGATCGTCTGGTGAGCCAAATTTGCCTCAGCCCGACGCTGTTTGGCTTCCGTTTCGTAAAGATTCCGCCAATTTGCGGCACTGGCATAGGCTTCCTCGCGTTCTTGCTGAGCCGCTGCCACCTTCTGCTGCAACTGCTTAATTTCCGTTAACCACTGCTTGACATCCTGGGTCATCGCTCACACATTCTCAAATCTGCTTGGCATGATGCTAAGAAAAATAAACCAATCAAGTCTCACGTAGCAAAACATGATTATCAGAGGATACTGGCAATTCTTAAATTTGCCCAGCGATCGGCAGAATTCCCCCTTCATTATTTTTCACATTACCAGTTCTACTTCCTTTCACCAGAGTAACCCCGTCTTCCAACCTGGACTCCTGGAATCGTTGAAAAAATTCAGCTAGAAAAAAGCCTGTGTCAAAACTTGAGGGGCAGGCAAAATAATTGCCACCAGCACGCCCAAAGCGAGAAGCCCTAAGAAATCTCGGCCGTTGTCCAACTCAGTCACATCATTCAGGGCAGGTTCATCAACCACCGGCATGAAAAACAGCAGCACCGCCCACAGTAAAAGCTCTCGCTGAACAAACGACAACGCCAAAATCAAGAGCCGAGCCACTTGCCCAATGAGTGCTCCTGTACGCTGCCCAAACATGGCGTGAACAATGTGTCCACCGTCTAGCTGTCCAACCGGCATTAAGTTCAGGGCTGTGATAATTAGCCCTAAACAACCTGCGATCGCAACTGGATGAAGTCGAATTGCTTGGTCAGCCATCAAAGTGCTGCCGAGGGCCAGTTTGCTCAGCACGGCAATGAGCAAGGACGCAAACGGGTTGAATGAGTCAAAGTTAAGAATTCCAGACTGTTCCGTTAAGGCAACGACTTCAGAGTTCGCCAACCCCCAGAATAGAACGGGAAGCGTCACAAGAAAGCCTGCAAGGGGGCCAGCAATTCCCACATCAAACAAGGCTCTACGGTTGGGTAAGGGGGAGCGCAACTGGATAAATGCACCAAACGTCCCAAAGGGGAAAATCCCGGCGGGTGGAATCGGAATAAAGTAGGGCAGCGTTGCCCGCACCCGGTAGTAGCAAGCGGCAAGGAAATGCCCCAATTCGTGAGTTCCTAATACTGCCATTAAGGCCAAAGCATAGGGCAATCCTGTCAGCAATGTAGGGATATCTTGGGGCAACTCCCGACCACCATCAAGCAGCATTGCTCCTGATAGCGTGGTGGTGACTAAAGTGGCAATGAGTAAGCCGATCGCCAACCCAGGACGAAAAGAAGACTGGTCTGCCTGTGCATTCATCGATCGAGAGCGCGGATTAGGAACCAACACAAAGAAAGGTTTGCCGTTGAGTCCTTCTTGAAAAACCACTAAAAATCGATCGTTAAAGTACGATTCAATATTCTCTCGAATGGTGTTGTATGCAACGTCTGGAGAAGTTCTTAATTGCCCTCGACAGATGAGTGCTTGGGGGCGATGTTCAATGTTTTGTAGATAAAAAACAGACCAGGGAAAGCAATTTTGTAGATTGGCTTCTTCGTCTTTATTAATGGGACGAAGGGCAGTTTGTCGTTCAGTCACAGCATTTACAATATCTTTATCGTTTTTAAGTTGAGATTTGGTGTCTTGATTGGTGTTCGGTTGGGGGATACGACCTCGCTGAACGAGAAACCAGTACAAAACCGAACTGACGATAAATGAACCCGTTAACAGGAGCAGGGGAATACGTGCATCACCATTCATCACAATCCAACCTGCCCAAACGAACGCCGGTAAAGTGGTTGCCAACCAAAGCATCCAGACGGGCGTTTTTGTGATGTGTGCTACACTACGTTCCACGATGAGGTAGAAAAAGTAGGTGAGAATTCCTAGTACGATGAGAATGAACCAAGTCATGCTGTGGATCTCAGTAGGTTGGCCAACCCAAGGTTAAAAGGGGCGATCGTTGACAAAAGTCGAAAAAGTTTTTGTAACCGTCGTTTGTCACTGTCCATTGTTAACGACGAATCGCTAACTGTCCCTTTGCAACTGCCCATCCTAATTGACCCCAGAGCCAATCAGTAGGGACGATTCGCAAATAGACTTGCAGATCTCCAGGATACTCCCTTCATTCCTCTGCTGAACTTCTTCAATACAACGATAATGCAGCATCGCTCAACCAAGCCCCCCCGTCCCGTTTTTAACACTGTATTTGTCTTTCCTCCCAACCGAGACACAATGGGAGGTTCATCCTACCTTATTTTAGAAAACTCCGGAAATATCCTGGTGGATTGCCCCGCCTGGGATGCTGAGAACCAGCAGTTTTTGCAGGAACAGGGCGGCGTTCGCTGGCTGTTTTTAACCCATCGAGGGGCGATCGGGCGGGTCAAAGAGATTCAGGCGGCTTTGAATTGCGAAGTTTTGATTCAGGAGCAAGAAGCCTACCTGTTACCCGGCTTAACGGTGACTTCATTTCAGTTTGAATTTACCCTCAGCCCTTCCAGCCAAGCCATTTGGACTCCAGGGCATACACCCGGTTCAGCTTGTTTATATTACCGGGAGCAAGGCGGCGTGTTGTTTACCGGACGGCATCTTTTACCGAACCAGCACGGTGAAGCCGTTCCCCTGAGAATTGCCAAAACGTTTCACTGGCGCAGACAGCTTCAAAGCATCCAAAAATTGCGCGATCGGTTTTCTTCAGAAACGCTTCAACACATTTGTCCTGGTGCAAATACCGGATTTTTGCGTGGGAAACGAAGGGTCGATCGGGCGTATGAGCAGTTGGTGGGGTTGGATTTGGAGGGGTTGATGCAGGTGAAGCCGGGGTTGTGAGGAG
>PVWD01000262.1 GCA_003003615.1 filamentous cyanobacterium CCP2
AGATGTGTATAAGAGACAGGAGGTGAATGTGATTTTCAAAGCCAGAATTGACAAACGCTGTGGCACTCCAGCTTATAAACGGGTTCCAGTTTTGGTGTTTGCGGAATCTGCGTAGAGGGAAGGGAGAGGGGCGATCGGAGATCGGATTTATAGAAGCATTATCTTTCGGCTCAGAAGTTTCACTGGAGATTAAAGAAACTTCTGGGGCGATCGGTTATTGTCTTTCTTGGTAATTCATTCCTTGTGGCTCAAAATTAAATGAAAATTCTTTCAGGCTGTTCCTAGAACCCTTCATAGCCTTCCCTATTTGACAAAACTCAAAGATAAAAATTAAACCAAGCAAGATATGGAATTGTATTTTGAGAAACCTATTGGTAAAGGCACCTTTGCTGACATCTGGCTAGGAACTGACGAGATAGGTCGAAATGTTGCAATCAAAATCCTGCGAAAAGAAGGCAAAGAGGCTTCCACCGTGCTTCAATACGCTCAGGCTTTGGCTAGAGCGAAGCATCCCAACGTTGTGGCTCTTTACTCAATTGAAAAATTACAAGTACCTGGACAAGGAGAAGAGCAATGTATTGTCATGGAGTATGTGGATGGATCGACTCTAGCTGAGAGATTAGCTGATGGGTTTGAACCTAGAGAAGCTTTTAACATTGGTAAGGCAATACTCTCTGGAGTTCAATTTATTCACGCTCAAGGTTTAGCTCACATGGATCTCCATGATGAAAACATCTTGATTACGAAAGAAGGAGACGTGAAAATCATAGATATTATGTATATGCATTCTTTGTCAGGCATTACTGAGAACGTTCGATTGAACTGTTTGAATTCTGATGTAAGACAACTTATAAAAATTTTAGCTCAAATATTGGCAAAAACTTACTTTGAATATGAGGCAGAAACTCAGTTTTTAAGCAATCTAAACAGCTTGCCTACTCTATGCAATGTTAGTCAAAATTACCTTGATATTTTCACAGTTATTAGTGAAAAACTTGAAGATGTAGTTGATTTATTCAAGGTAAATCCAGTGAGTTTAAAGCTTTATAAGTTTCGAGCCGAATGCCAACATGATGTTGATTTACTCGAGAGTGCTTTAGGAGAAGATGTTGTGAGTATAAGTAAATCAAAACATCGTTTTCCTGATATAGAGGTTAAGTTAGTAACGGTTCTGACATTAGACGAAATTCGAGCGAGAATGAGAGAAATAGAAGATTCCCATGTCATGCTTCAGACTATTGCCCACCACTTAGACTACACAGGCAACAGAGAGTACGATCTTATGTAGCCTTAGAGGATATTTAAAAGTGATTTATGGTGATTTGTAACCACCTCAGTTTTTTAAAGCACCCTCTTATAACGCTAAGGACAAATAGGGAACGATTTGATGAACTGAAATGATATTAGAGAACTCACTCTCCCAGCAATTCCCCTGACCTTCTGCTGGAATTACAATAGAACCGATCGCCTTAACGCTCACAGGTTCCTGTTCTAGCGATCGCCCATCGCAGACAGGTACACGAGCCGTGATATTGCTCCAATCTCCTCAAAAGCTTGTTAACTGGCTATTGCAGACATATGAGAACTTGTAACTTTTTTGGTGGAAACCAGTCTGAACTACGTTGGAACTCTTACCATTTGTGCAATCACAGTACCTAATCTTGTGAAGTGACTAGAATTAAGCGTTAGCAGTTGGTCTGCGGATACTTTGAGGGCAGCTTGAGCAATCAATGCATCAAAAATTCCACCGCCCCGAAGATTGAGAGCTGCCATTTGTGCAATTACAGCTTGATAATCTACTGTTTCTAATGAAACTGCTTCCAAATACTGTAAGCATCTCTGAAGCAGACTTTGGGCTTCTTGAGGAGACATCCGGGGTTGACTGGGCATTCGAGTCATCACAGAGTAGACCTCTGCCAGGCTATGGGTAGAAAGATAACCCTGAATTTGATTCAATTCTGCCGCCTGTAGTTCAGCAAAGCAGGGTGTATGACTTGGATGCTTTGGGAGTACAGCAGCAATGATGACAGAGGTATCGAACAAAACTTTCACTGTTCTATTTGCTCCCAAGCCCGCTCCTCACGACTTTGAGCAATCAGTGCATTGAAGTCAATATGGTCGAGAGATTCTGTTTCAAAAACGAGAATTCCCTCTTTGTCCCTTAGTCCAGTCTGAGCCGTTGCAGGAGATGACCCAGGTGATTGCAGGCTTTTGACCTTTTCAGTTAAAGTTTGGACAATAAACTCTTCTGGCGAAATCCCTTGTCTTATTGCGATTTGCGCGATCGCCTTTTGTAGGTCAGAAGAGAGATTCATAGGAAAAACTGCGAAATGCAATACTACTAGTTTAGCTTTTGGTGGATTGCCACTGACCATTCATGCTCACCGATCAACGCCTGAGTGCCTTGAGAAACCATAACCCCTTGCAAACCACTGCCATTGCGATCGCCCTCCCCCAGAAACTTCCCTAACCTCCTGCTGGAATTGCAATAGAACCGATCGCTCTTCACTTCTACATCTACCAAACAGGAGAACAACTTGTTTCCTTACAATGGATGCTAAATCTGGGAATTGGAGGCAGTCATGAATTCTGCGGATCATTCCCAGGAAGATAGGGAAGCTTCGTCGCTGGTGGGGTGGGCGTGGGGCTAGTTTTAGTTAGCTGACAATGGGGATGGTGTGGGGCAGGTAATGGGCAATTGGTAGTGGGTAACGGGTAATGGGTAATAGATGATGGGTGATGGGGAAGCTGAGTGAGAGTCGATCGCCCCACCCCTCACGGTATGGAGAACGATCGCCGATAATATTGACAAGGCTTTAGTTGTAAGGAGAACGATGTAATGGCAGTCAACACGTTGAACGTTAGCTTTGAAGAACTAAAAACAATCATTCTGCAACTGCCTGTAGAAAACCTCATGGAGTTGTCCCGCGAAATTGAGGAGAGGCTAGAAACTGTTGGAATAATGCAGTTAGCAGAAAGTGGTTTTCAGGAGTGGAACGACGAGGAAGAAGATATTTACGATGTCGAATCCTGAGCCTGGAGAAATTTGGTTAGTTCGTTTTCCTTTTACTGATCTAGTATCTGCTAAAGTCCGACCTGCTCTAGTATGGGCAAGATATAGACAAGACGCTATCATACTGGGAATTTTTTCAAAGCTCCCTACTGGAACACGCCCTGAAACAGGTGTCTTGATTGCAGATAATCATCCCAGTTTTACAGAAACAGGCTTAAAGAAAACATCCTTGCTCAGAACCGAGAAGATAGCCACTATCCATGAATCGGTATTTCAGAGACAATTAGGAGATTTACCACCAGATTTACTGCATCAAACGCAAAAAGCTTTGAGAAGAACCCTCAATCTTGAGTGAAGCGTGCGTAACCGCCGAATGCAGTGAAGACCGATCGCCTGTCGCGAAAGACGATCGGTTGCTAGTTCCTTCACTTTAGTTGGCATGAGCTAATCACAAGTTCCACATTGTCGGGAAGCGATCGTCCCTTCACAAAAACCACACGATCGCCCTCTCCCAGCAATTCCCCTGACCTTCTGCTGGAATGACAATAGAACCGATCGCCCATCACTGTTTCGCTCTATGTCCATTAGCACAGAAGCCCTCAAGCAAGACCTGGATCAACTGACCAACGAGCAACTTCAACAAGTCGCTGGCTTTATCGCGTTTCTAAAATTTCAAAATAAACGTCGCCGTACTGCCCTTGCTCCAGCACCACTGGCAACGCTTGCGACCGAGTTTGCCGAGGACGATCGCGCCCTTGCGGAGGCAGGAATGGATGATTATACAGCAATGCTGGATCAGGAAGATCGGTAATGAGTATTCTGCCGAAACGGGGGGAGGTTTGGTTGGCAAATCTCAATCCGACTCAAGGTTCTGAACAAGCCGGAATTCGTCCGATAATCGTATTTCAAAATGACATTGTTTCCCAGTTTTTCACCAGAGTCATTACCACTCCCCTGACAACCAACCAACGTCGCGCTTCCTTACCCATCTGCGTACTGATTCGGCAAGGTAATGGTGGATTAATCAAGACTCGGTTGCCCTATGTTTCCAAATGCGAGTCTTGGATAAGATGCGTTTAATTCGACGATTAGGACAGCTCAATCTTCAAACAATCAATCAGTTAGAAGAGGTGGTTTTGTTAACACTGGGATACGAGTTATAAGCGAGATGATGACTATTCTGATTCCCTCAAACATTCAAATTTAGCCCACCTGAGCGATCGTCTGTCCAATTTCTTGAGGAGTCACTCCGATTGCCAGCATTGCCCGAATCAGTTTGGGTCACGATAAAGCTATCTTATTCGGTTTCCCATTCACCGCTATCGGGATGGTTGTGGAAGGTGATCTGGGCAATCAACTTGTAACTGTCGATCGCCAAAGGGAGCATTTACGAATGCACAATGGTGCGGAAAGTTAGGATCTTTATATACATTTGGTCGGAAATATTGGCAGGTTACGCACATCCTGGCAGTAGGAATCTGCCCCTGTTCTTGCAGCTTCAGGATGATTTTGATCAGTCCTTTTAAAAAAACAGCTTGCTCTTCTGGTGAAAGCCCATCTACAGCAACTTTCAGGAAATCCGACCATCCCAATACCTGATCTGCCTGCTGTTGTCCCAGAGGGGTTAGGGTAATAGCGATCGCCCGTCGATCATCATGGGCCTTAGTTTTTTGTACCAATCCTTTCTCTACTAGAGCGGCCACTGCATCACTTGCGGTTGCTGGAGTGACTGCGAGTTCTTGGGCTACGGTTGACAGCCGCATTCCTGTTGAACACCGGGTACGTAGCAAAGATAGAATTTGCCCTTGAGTTGGCGATAGGTTTGAAATGCTTGCATCTTGCCAGGATTGACTTTTAAGAGCCAGCCCAATCTTAGTAAGCCCAATCGTTACCCGTTGTGCAAGTGTATTGTCTTCTGTGTTGAATGAATTTTGAGCCACTTAAATGAGTTCTAGCGGTTATCTATATTCACATCCTAAATAAATATAGGAATGTCTGGTGTAGACGATATTTCACCAGACTCAGGTATAGATAAAACGATTGTGCAGAGAATTAGGTTAAGCTTGCTGCTCTGCTTCTGTCAGGTCAAGAATTTCTGGGGGATAGTTTGCCCCTTCCAACATAATTTGTGCGACCGCTTGGTAGGCTTCAAACCACGATCGCTGAACCTCTGGTGTCCAGTTTGTGCCGAGGAACAACTCGAAGGTTTTAAGCAATGCGTTGCCTACCATTGGATAATGCTGGGGTAACACGCCATAGTTAACGTGTCGGGTTCCCAATCCCTTTAAGCTACGATTCAGCACATCTGGGTTACGTAAACTTTCCACAACTAGCACCAGCGATTGAAACAACTTTTCGCCCTGTTCTTTCATCTGAGTATGTTGAAACAGCGATCGAACTTCTGGATGTTTGGAGAACAATGTAGCGTAAAACGTTGCTGTAAATTCCGAACCGTGATCTTTAACCTCAGCAAAGCTGCGTTCTAGATGTTCAATATTTAATGACATTAGTGATTCCTCCCTTGCACGGTGTAGGGAAGACTCAAATCTCCTGAAGCAATGCTGTAGACCTCATACACCCCCAGCAATGGTCGATCGACATCAGACGTATTGACTTCCATGTAGGCAGTGACTGCATCAAAGTTGAAGTTGGTAACGTGATTAATTCGTTGGGCAGGAACTAACACCCGCAGCATATTTTGTGCAGTTACTACAGCAAACCCTGGCGAATCCATGTACATTGCCATTCCCGGATTGGTTGGCGGCAACACAACACGGGCATCCCCCTGAGAAAACTCTTGAACCGATAACCCACCAGGAACCCGATCGTCTGAAGTTAGCACCACCCAATGAGTGTGCCAAACCATACCGTCATTTTCGTAATTGCGATCGTTGTCCTCATCCCATAGCGGCGTGTCGTCAAAGTCGGGATGTGAGGTGACTGCAAGAGCAACAATTCCATCGATTGAGTTAAAGCTAACATCCTCTGACTTCAACGATGTTGGAAACACATAACCCAGTACAGGTGCTCCATTAAGCTGTCCGACGGGTTGGGCCAGAGTTGAGCCAACATTGCCATTTAGCTGCTGCTCAAAAACGAGCAAGTCTAAGTCTTCCTGGTAGTAGATTTGTGTTGCTTGTAGTTCAAGGGCTGGAGTTTGAGCGATTGGATTTACCGCTTGCGCTGACGGGACTACAGCAAATCCTGCAAAGCCACCCCAACCAATGGCAAGTCCACAAGAACAGATCAAAATGAACAGGCTACGCATAAATAAAAGCATATACTTAGGACTCCTAAATTTAGGACTCCTAAATAATTTCATGTTGCATCAATTCTGTCAACAGGTATAAATTTCTGTTGGTGTTAGTCTATTGATGTCAGTTTATGAGTGAGAAGTTGCGATCGAACTCCTGAATCCGACCAAACTGATTTAACTAAAATGAGCAAAATGTAATTGAGAGAATTTTGTAATATTGAAGGAAATATGCCGAGCTTATATACGTTCACAGATTACTCACCGGAATGGCCATTAGAGTTTAAAAAAGAAGCAGCAAGACTTCGATCGCTCCTAGGTGAAAAAATTATCAGCATTCATCATATCGGAAGCACTTCTGTTCCAGGATTGGCTGCAAAGCCGATCATAGACTTACTGCCTACGGTTCAGAATATAGAACGTATTGATGAATGTACTGCAATGCTTCAGGATGCTGGCTATAAACCCTGGGGCGAGTATGGTTTACCCGGTCGGCGGCTCTTTACAAAAGATCGCAATGGTTATCGGACTCACAACATTCATATTTACCAGGTGGAAGACCCTGATATTGAACGTCACCTTGCGTTCTGTGCATTTCTCAGAAACCACGAAGACATACGGCAAGCCTATGCAGCGTTAAAACGGGAAGTTTATGCACACCATCCTGCAGACATTGCGGCTTATAGTGATGGCAAGAATGCTTGGATTAAGCAAATTGAGCCGTTAGCTCTGGAATGGTATCGCACTACAGCAAAGCACTGATTTGGCTGCGATAGGCGGCCTCATCCAAACCTGCTCCTACGTTTGCGGTTGCTGGGTCAATGATGGAATTTAACCGATCGATCCGAGTACTGGTTGCAGGGTGGGTACTGAGTACCGTTGGAACACCGCCCTGGCGTAAAAGCTTCTCCATAAATGCCACCATTGCACCGGGAGCATAGCCTGCACGAGACAGGTTTGCTAATCCCTTATCGTCTGCTTCTAGTTCATCCTGGCGGCTGTTGGGACGGCTGATAGCAAGCTCTACGCCAATATTTACTGCCTGACTGCGATCGAGTCCTGCCGCCGTTAACACCCCCCCCGCAATGGCTCTTTCCCGCATTTGCTTTACGGCATGACGGGCTGCAATATGACCAATTTCATGGCTCACGACGCTGGCTAATTGGGCTTCATTGTCAGCTGCTCGCATGAGTCCAGTTGTAACGTATACGTAGCCCCCCATCGTGGCAAAAGCATTGATCTGATTGTCTTCTACCACCTGAAAAACATAGGGAATGTCTGGACGATCGCTGTAAGGCACTAACCCTTGACCAATGCGATCGACATAGTTTGTGATGCTGGAATTGTTATACAGCCTAATTTGCTGCCGAACGAGTTGATTATTGATTTGCGAACCGATAGTTACTTCTTGGCTGTCAGACATAGAGGAAAGCTGAATGACCTGAATTCCCCGAAAAATTAGATCAATCAATGGAAAGGCTTGTCCTGGTTGTGGGGTGCTAACAACTACACTCACTGTCATTACCAGAGACATCAGTCCATACAGCCAACGGCGATGCGCTCGACGAAAAAAAGTAAATGGAGAGAATTGGGAAATGTTGCTCAGCATGATATGAAGTAAAGCAATAGCTACAGTCAGGGCAAAAAGGTTGAGGGCTAGTTAATGCTTAAACGATTGGCTCTTCGATTATTGACGTACCAGCCCCTTCCGTGTTCCATTTTTACGCCACCTGACCTTTTCCATTTTAAGGTTCCCGAAATGGACGATCGGGAACAGAACAAGCGAGGAAACCGATCAAGGCTAGCTTGTGCATTTTTAATGGAATAGGTAGGAGGGCAGCCCGATCGCACCATTGAAATATTCGCTGATTAACTAAAAAGCACCCCGTGAAGGGTGCTGTATGCAAAAGGTTGGATTGTCGAACAAAACTAGTTGTCTAGAATCCGAACGCCGACGACAGGAGCATTGAAGCGATAGGTTTGTCCTTCTAGCTCCATCGGGGTGCCCACTTTGATCTTAGTGTTGCCAAGGACTGGCCCGTCCTCAAGAATCTGAGCATTGCCACCAAGCGTCACCAGCATGTCGATCGTGTAGTCTAGCTCTGGGCGAGGATCAGGACGCGAAATCACCGTTCCATCTGGCTGCGGAACTGCCACGCTCCGGGGCAAAGATTGGACACTCAGCACATCCACTTCACCATAGGGCTGGTTTCGAATGATGATTCTGGTTTTTTCCTCTTCTTGCAGATTTCTCAGAAGAGCTTGTGGATCGCGCACCGTCAGCCCTCGCACCATCACATCGACTTCGATCGGTTTTGTGGCAGAACCCACCTGAGCAACTGAACCAGACGTGCCAGGAAAGAGAAAAATTCCGGCGACGACCATCAAAATAATCAGAGCAGCACCAATATCCAGGATGCTGATTTTGCCGAACAAACGACCTTTAGAATCCAAAATAGCCATTGTGGAAGGCTCCCAGTGAACAGGAAGACGCGATGAATAGACAGAAATGAAACAGTAGCTTAAGGTATCGATCGAATCTCAGATAGCACTTTAGCAGTAAATCTGCCAGATGGATCACTGAAGTTGGCAAATGGCGATCGAGGTTGTGGCATTACCTTGGTGAAGATACGGCTGAGGGGTATGACTCCTGCGGCATTTGGGAAGCTCATACCGTATCCTCAGAGTGCTGAAAGAATGAATTAGGTTATGACTAGACTGCAAGCTCTCCAAATTGATGAAGATACGGTCATTTATGTAGAGACGGTGGAGGATGTGGATGTCCCTGCTGTTGTGGATGAGCCGGAAGAACAAACGCGAGGAGGGCAAAAAGGCTGGAGCAAAAGCCCCTCAGAGCAAATGGCGCAAAGCTTTAAGGCGATCGAGTCAACCATTAAGGTATACACCAAGCATACATTAAACGCCTTCCGCGATGCGGCTTTAGCAGATGTCCAGAAAGTCACACTAGAGTTTGGCGTAAACGTGAGTGGGGTTGGCGGTGTCCCTTACATTGCTACAGGTACAATGGGTTGCAATATTAA
>PVWD01000044.1 GCA_003003615.1 filamentous cyanobacterium CCP2
GTTTGACTGGGGCGGTCGCCTCCTAAAAGGTAACGGAGGCGCGCAAAGGTTCCCTCAGGCTGGTTGGAAATCAGCCGCAGAGTGTAAAGGCATAAGGGAGCTTGACTGTGAGAGTGACAACTCGAGCAGGGTGGAAACACGGCCTTAGTGATCCGACGGCTATGAGTGGAAGTGCCGTCGCTCAACGGATAAAAGTTACTCTAGGGATAACAGGCTGATCTCCGCCAAGAGTTCACATCGACGCGGAGGTTTGGCACCTCGATGTCGGCTCATCGCAACCTGGGGCGGTAGTACGTCCCAAGGGTTGGGCTGTTCGCCCATTAAAGCGGTACGTGAGCTGGGTTCAGAACGTCGTGAGACAGTTCGGTCCATATCCGGTGCAGGCGTAGGAACATTGAGAGGAGTCTTCCTTAGTACGAGAGGACCGGGAAGAACGCACCGCTGGTGTACCTGTTATCGTGCCAACGGTAAACGCAGGGTAGCCAAGTGCGGAGCGGATAACCGCTGAAAGCATCTAAGTGGGAAGCCCACCTCAAGATGAGCGTTCCCATGGCACCAAGCCAGTAAGGTCACGGGCAGAACACCCGTTGATAGGCGTTAAGTGGAAGCGTGGCAACATGTGAAGCTGAGACGTACTAACAGACCGAGGGCTTGACCTCTAGTTGAAGTTGATGAACCATCTGTACTCTCTACCTGACTCGCTATGCAGCCTTCTTGGCTTTGAATTGTACTCTATCTAACTCCATCTCTCCTGGTGTCTATGGCGGTGTGGAACCACGCTTATCCATCTCGAACTGAGTTGTGAAACGCACCCGCGGCAAAGATAGTTGGACGGCAGCGTCCCGCAAAAATAGCTCGATGCCAGGGTATTTATTCAAGAGTCATGTTCAAGGAACATGACTCTTTTGCTATCTTTGCGCTCCTTCCCAGAGACGGATACATTCACTCTACGTTTCCTATTTTCCATTCTCGCCCCGATCGCCGCACCAAGTTCGTATAAGTATTTACCGTCTCATAAGGTATCGTTAAATTCGCCGCAATTTCCTGCAATGATCCGCAATTTCTATCGCCCGCTTGCCCCCGTACATTTGCGCTGCATCATAGCTCCATGATTTCCTCTAATTTCCTAAGCTTTTTATCGCTTTAAAGCACCAATAAAGCGAATTATTTTGCTTGCTCCATGATTGAAAAAGTGTTCTGTTAGAGTGTCCTCTCCACCCCAAATTGGAATTGCTCCACCAATGCGAGTGAAGGTGTCATACACGATAAAACTGGCTACTTTCCCTCGTTGTCCAGCGGCTGAATAGAGCATTTGGCATGGATAGGCAATATTGCCAATCATTAATGGGATCATACCAACGAAAAATGCTAGCCAGGGCAACTCCTTTCCTTCTGTGGCTGATTGAAAAAGCCGGAAACCAGTGTAAATGGTTCTGGAAAGGGCACCACCCATCAGTAAGATAAGAGCTAGTGTTACTTCATCAATGAAACCAGCAATATAAACGAAGGGAAAGATACCATATTCAATTGCTTTTACAAAAACCTTCATACCCAAATGGACACCAAAATCACTTAGATAATCGCTACCGCTTTCTTGATTTAAGCGAGTTAGTAAGATTTCAGTTTCTTCAGGTGATAATTGTTTGCGATCGCTCCATACTTCTATACGACGGCTAACATAATCTCTGGCAATTTTGGTGCGATGTCTCCTAGAAAAAATCAACCTGCATAAATTTCTGAAGAAATCGAGGTAAGAAATTTTCTGAATTTGCTTAATTATTTTCTTAGGTAAGTCATTAAATATTTTTTTAGAGCTTTTAATTATTAGTTTCTTAAACTCTTTAATGAACCAAAGAATAGGAAATTTAAAGTAGCGATTTGCCTGCTTTTGCGTGATCTTACCCTTCTTTAGCTGATGAAATACTCCACGTTCTAGCCGTTTTAACGATCGCCATTTCCGTTGATGCTGATCAAGATTACCAATGTGAGCTAGTAATTCATAAAACCGATCGTTACCAAATTTTTCCTTTAGTTCTTTTTCATGCTGGTAGGTGTAGGCGATCAGCGTTTGTACGTCAACATCATCAAATAAAAAGGTCTTGTGTTTAAAACAATTCGGGATGTAGAACGTCCAGAGTGTTGAAATATTGAGCGGAAACAGGGCAGGAACACCAGATTCCATGTCAATCCAAACAAAAGTTCGATCGCAATTTTCAGTATTAATGACCAGAAAATTATTTAATGCAACTGGATTTCCCTTTCCTGCCTGCCATACTAGTCCATCAAAACCTGATTCTACTAACCGTTTTTGCAACGGCTTCATGACTTTTTCTAGTAGCTCATTTACCTCTTGGCTATGAGTTACATTGAAGGGCTGGCGCAGTGCTAAGTTTCTACCTGAAATAAACTCTGCATCGAGTTGATTAACATGGCGTTCTTGGTTCCACTTTGCTTCGATCGCTCTGGCAATTTTAAGCTTAGAACCGAACCAGTATTCCACCAAAACATCTAAAATTTTTCTGCGATAATAAGCACATTGTAGAAAATCATTATTCCAAATATATGCATTGTCAGATCCAAACAAAACATAGTGAACTAAGCTAGCAAGGGAATCACCAGAAAAAATTTTTCGGGCAATTTTGCCGGATGGGGTTTCAATC
The DNA here is from genome assembly GCA_003003615.1 of filamentous cyanobacterium CCP2. Classification (GTDB taxonomy): domain Bacteria; phylum Cyanobacteriota; class Cyanobacteriia; order Elainellales; family Elainellaceae; genus Egbenema. The sequence continues at coordinate 2,661 of PVWD01000044.1, forward strand.
AAAAATACTTGCCCCGACCGCCCAGCCCCTAACTCCTTTGCTTTCATGTTTGTTTGCAGACGATCCATTTTTTATAGCTGGACAAGTATATTGCATTGCAGCAATATAGTTAACCTTTTCAGAGTAGTTGTTCAAGCAAGAAATTGCTTCTTGCTGCGGATGGATTCTTGTTATAGAGAGGAGTATAGCAATCGGCAGATCTTTTACATTGCCCATGACTTGTTCGGTTTGTCTTTGTACAGTGGTAGTAGAAACATTGCTGTCATACTTTCCATTCGTATAGGTGCAAATCATTTATGATGACACGACAACTGGATGACTCTGGAATTCAAATTACGCCAATTATTTTTGGGACGTGGCAAGCCGGAAAAAGTGGATGGGTTGGCATTGAAGATGCGGAAGTGATCCAGGCAATGCGATCGGCTTACGAAGCAGGAGTAACAACCTTCGATACGGCTGAGGTTTATGGCAATGGCTATTCAGAACAACTCGTTGCTGAGGCCCTAGCAGATGTGCGCGATCGGGTCGTTTATGCCACCAAGGTTTTTGCCAATCATCTGGAATATCAGCAGGTGATTGAAGCCTGCGAAGGGTCACTCAAACGCCTGAAAACAGACTACATTGACTTATACCAAATTCACTGGCCCTCTGGCTCCTTCAAAAACAAGGTGGTTCCGATTGAGGAAACCATGAAGGCATTAACCGATCTGAAGCAGCAGGGCAAAATTCGGGCGATTGGCGTTTCCAACTTTTCTAAAGATCAGCTTGCAGAAGCCTCGCAGTATGGGCAGATTGACAGTATCCAGCCACCTTATTCCCTTTTCTGGCGGCAGGTGGAGCAAGAAATAATGCCCTACTGCGTGGAGCAGAATATTTCCATCATTGCTTATTCGTCGTTGGCTCAAGGTTTGTTGACAGGGAAATTTGCCCCTGATCATAAATTTGAAGAGGGCGATATTCGCGCCAAAAACAAGCTGTTTCAAGGCGAGCATTATCAACGTGCCCAAGCTGCCCTAGAGCAACTTCGTCCGATCGCGGAACGACACGGCTGTACGTTGGCACAACTATCCCTTGCTTGGTTGATTGCCCAACCTCAGACTAGTGCGATTGTGGGGGCACGGAACGCGGAACAGGCGGTACAGAATGCCAAAACCGCAGAGGTGAATTTATCCCCTGAAGACTTAAACGAGATTGATGCGATCGGGCGGACTGTGACGGATCATTTGGATGAAGACCCAGTAATGTGGAATTTCGCTGCTTAATGTTGGTTGAGTAGCCCGTCAGAAACAAAGCCTTTTTGAATCGCCAGGATTGCCGCCTGCGTTCGATCGCGCACTTCTAGCTTTTGCAAAATGGTGTGGACGTGAACTCGTACTTTTCCCGGCGCAATGTAGAGCGTGGTGGCAATTTCCTGGTTACTTTTGCCTGCGGCGATTAGTGCCAAAATTTCTTGTTCTCGTTTGGTTAAAGGATTCTCGCTTTCCTGAGAGGCGGCTGGAGGAAGAGCCGATTCTTGCTGAAAGGCTGCCTGAATTTCCTTTGTGACGGTTCTATCCCACCAGGAAGCCCCTGCTATAACCGATCAAATCGCCAGGATTGACGACTCCGCCAGAATGCCTTTGACACAATATCCTTGTGCCTGTGCCTCCATCAACCGAGCGATGAGCGGAGCCTGGGAATGGAAGATTAAGGCGAGAACGGGCGGAACCCAAATTATTTCTGATGAACTGGTAATTCGGGTCACGTCCAATCCCGGCAAAGGCTTTATTAATCGAATGATTGCGCTGGTGGAAGGGTCAGAGCGATCGAAAACACCCAATGAAATCGCGCTGACGGTTTTGTTGGCGGTTTTGACTTTAGTTTTTCTGATTGTGGTTGCCACCCTTCCCCCTCCTGCGAACTACATCAATCGAATTTCGAGTGTGGTGGTACGAGAGCGAATTCCCGATCGCCTGCTGGATGAAGCGGATCAGGTTATGGTGGTGGTAATTGATGTAACTCCTGAAATGCTACAAGAGCGATTGCAGAAAGGAAAAATTTACGCCCCTGAGAAAATCAATCAATCGCTGGAAAACTTCTTTCAGAAGCGAAATTTGATTGCCTTACGGGAATTAGCATTGCACGAAATTGCCGACAACATTGAAGAGAACGGCATTGAAAACCATTCCCGCTTTTGCAACATCCATGAGCGAGTCCTAGCCTGTATTTCGACCTATCCGAATTCCATTCAACTCCTGCGGCGGGGTGCCCGCATTTCTAACCAAATGAATGGTCGCCTAATTGTTCTATTCGTCGCTGATCCCGAACGATTTCTCACCAAAGCTGAAGCCCTCCACGTTGAAACCTGTGAGCGATTGTGTAAAGAATTTGGGGGACAGTTTCTTCGGGTTGAATCTGCCGATATTGTGTCTGCGATCACAGATGTTGCCAGGGAACAGCATTTACGCAAATTGTGTTGGGCGAAACCCGTCGATCGCGGTGGCAGTTATTTACTAGAGGTTCTATCGTCCAGCAATTAATGCGATCGTTACCAGAAGTTGATTTGCACATTATTGCCAATAGTCAACCTATCAACTAGTTTGATTCAGGTACAGTTTTTTTGATTTTGCCCTCGGACTTCACTCTGTCTGTGCTTTTCATGATGTAGAGCGATCGAGTTTCAGTGAAGGCTGGGAACTATAAAAGGAAGCTAGGCACAGGCTGGGCAAGTTGTTCACTCAGCACCGTAATCGAGTTAGCGTTTGTCAACTTCCTAACTTTGCCTGATTCCGCTATAGAAACTCAGCCCAAACCATGAAAATCGCACCTCTGCCGCCCAATGAAACTGAACGACTTCAGGCTTTAACTCGGTATGCAATTCTCGATACACCACCCGATGAAGCATTTGATGAATTGACTCGTTTGGCGGCTTTGATTTGCCAGGTTCCCATTGCTTTGGTCAGCTTGCTTGACTGCAATCGGCAGTGGTTTAAGTCTAAAGTCGGTGTAGAGACGCAGGAAACCTGCCGGGATTTTGCTTTCTGTGCTCATGCCATCTTGAAGCCTCAGCCAATGGTAGTGGAGGATGCGCTACTAGATGAGCGATTTGCAACAAACCCACTTGTGATTTCAGCACCGAATATTCGGTTTTATGCAGGGTTTCCCCTCACGACTCGTGATGGTTTTGCCCTCGGAACCTTATGCGTGATTGATTATGTACCGCGATCGCTTGATGCTGTTCAATTTCAAACTTTACAAACTTTAGCCAATCAAGTCGTTACTCAGCTAGAACTGAAACGCAACCTGAGCTTAGTAGAAGGGATTTTAGCTGACCTGCGGATGCGCGATCGGGCAATTGCTGCCAGCAGTAACGGTATTATCATCACCGACTACCATCAACCGGATCATCCAATCATTTATGTTAATTCGGCATTTGAGCAAATTACAGGTTATACCGCCGCAGAAGCGATCGGGCGCAATTCTCGGTTTTTGCAAGGAATTGATACTGAGCAACCTGAACTTAATCAGTTAAGAGCAGCAGTGGCCGAGGGTAGGGCTTGTTCAGTCATCCTCCGAAATTATCGCAAGGATGGAACTCAATTTTGGAATGAGCTTCATGTTTCTCCTGTACAGGATGAATCTGGCACGCTAACTCACTTCATTGGAATACAAACTGACATTACTGAACGAAAACAGTCTGAAAATGCTTTACGACAGCAAATGCACCGGGCGTTGCTCCTGAAACGAATCACCGACGAGATTCGCCGCAGCCTGGATACTGAACAGATTTTTAGAACGACTGCCACCCAAATTGGGCGGGCTTTTCAAGTTAGTCGTTGTCTAATTTATCGCTATCAGCCTCAAATAGAACATATCTTGTCGTTAGTTGCAGAATACCGAGAACCAAACTACGAATCGGTACAGCAAACTGAGTTGTCGATCGCAGGAAACCCTTACATTCAAAAAATTCTTGGGCAAGACCGAGCCATTTCTTCCGAGAATGTCTATGCTGACTCAAGGCTGGAAAACCTCAGCGAATTCTGCTGCCGTCATGGAGTTCGGTCTATCCTAGCAATTCGCACTTCCTCCCAAAACCAGGCCAATGGAGTGATTGTTTTGCACCAGTGTCAGTCATTTCACCACTGGACAGATGATGAAATCGACCTGCTGGAAGCGGTTGCAGCCCAGGTTGGCATTGCCCTAACACAAGCTCGCCTTTTAGAGCAAGAGATGGCGCAACGAGAGCAACTGGCTCGGCAAAACCACGAATTAGAACAAGCTCGGCAACTGGCTGAAATGGCAAACCGGGCCAAAAGCGAGTTTCTAGCGATTATGAGCCACGAGATTCGGACACCCATGAATGCCATTCTGGGGATGACCCAACTGCTATTAGATACTCCGCTAACCTCCCAGCAGCAGGATTTTGTTGAGATCGCCCGCAATGCTGGAGACACGCTGCTCACGGTGATTAATGACATTCTGGACTTTTCCAAAATAGAGTCGAGCAAGCTAGAGCTAGAGGAACAACCCTTTGACCTGAGAGCTTGCCTGGAAGGAGCATTAGACCTTTTGGCTCCTAAAGCGGCTGAAACGGGTCTTGAGTTGATCTATTTGATGAGTGAACAGACCCCTATCCAGGTGGTAGGAGATGTGACTCGTCTACGCCAGATTTTGGTGAACTTAATTTGCAATGCAATTAAATTTACACCTGCGGGCGAGGTGTTGGTATTCGTGGATGCTCGCGCTTTGCAACCAGAAACAAGGCGATATGAAATTCAGTTTTCAGTAAAAGATACGGGAATCGGTATTCCGGCCGATCGCCAAAACCGGCTTTTTAAGCCATTCAGCCAGGTTGATACTTCGACAACGCGCCAATATGGAGGAACAGGTTTAGGCTTGGCAATTAGCCGACGACTCAGCGAATTGATGGGCGGTTCCATGTGGGTCAACAGCATTGAAGGGCAAGGTTCAACGTTCCACTTCACCATTCAAGTTTCTGCGGTGCCCATGATACAGTCACCGGATTTCGATCGCAAAACCCAGCTTCACGTCCTGCGGGGCAAACGAGGATTGATTGTAGATGATAATGTAGCAATTCGGCAGAATCTAACCGTCCAAACCCATTCATGGGGATTGATGACGCGATCGGTGGGAACGGCGATCGAGGCGTTGGCGTTGGTGGAGCAAGGTGAACCGTTCGATGTGGTGATTCTGGACGAGCAGCTTCCAGAGGGAGATAGCATTCACTTGATCCAACAGCTTCGGCAACATTCAGGACAATGCCACCTGCCTATTGTGATGTTAATGCAGTTTGGTTCAGCGAACCTTAGTTCAGCAAAACCCAGTTTATCTGGAATGAATTCAATTACCTTGCCAAACGTTGTCTTCGTCCATAAACCCATCAAGCAAGCTCATCTGCTTAGGGCATTAGTGACCACTTTGAAGCAAGAACCGTCACTACCCGTACCTCAAGAGGAACTGCGATCGGCAACTGTTCAAATGGGACAGTGCTATCCTCTACGCATTCTGTTGGCAGAAGATAACTGCGTTAACCAAAAAGTAGCTTTACATCTTTTACAGCGGTTAGGATACCAAGCTGATGTTGCAGCAAATGGGATAGAAGTTTTACAAGCGTTAGAGCAGCAACCCTATGATGTGATCTTGATGGATATGCAAATGCCTGAAATGGATGGGATTCAGGCAACACAGACTATTCACCAGCTTTATGCAAAAGACCGCCCTCGGATTATTGCAGTGACGGCAAGTGCCATGCAAAGCGATCGGGAAGCTTGCTTGAAGGCAGGAATGGATGATTACATGAGTAAGCCCATTCAAATGGAGCGGTTAATTCTGGTTTTAAAGCAAAGCTATTTCCTCAAGGAGGATAAAAACTGTTCTTTAACTAGTTCAGAACTTGAGCCGCAAACGCTTCTTTCTGTCATAGAAGATATTGCTCGTGATAAATCTTCTTTTGTAATTGAGTTGATTGATAGTTATTTAGAAGACTCAATCTTATTACTAGAAACTTTATGGTCATCCATAGGGTTGCAAGATGTAAAAACGTTTCACCGCACAGTTCACACGCTGAAGGCAAATAGTACTGTTTTAGGAGCAGGGACTCTTTCAGAGCGATGCCGCAAGCTGGAGGAAATGTCTCGCGATCAAATTCCTGAATCAGCCGTTGAGCAGTTGATTCAGATAGCGAATGAGTTTGATAGAGTTGCTGTTTTGCTGCGAGCAGAACGCCAGAAGCATCAGCTTGGTTAACCTGCCCATCAACGTTGGCTAATGGCTGCATTCTCCTGAAGTTCAACGGTTTTTCTCCGCTGTAATGGATTCCGAAAAAAGGAGCCAGTTTGCGGTGGCAACATTGGGTCAGCTAAAACTTCAGCTAAGCTCTTAGCTGCACCCGTCAGCGGAATCGCCAAAATTACGCCCAACAGTCCGCCTACTCTTGCTCCCAGCAGCAACGCAACAAAGATTAGCACAGGCGATAAACCTGTGAGATTGCCCATGAGTTTTGGAGCAATCAAATTATCTTTGACCTGCTGAATGACAACTGCCACAACCAATACCTTTAATGCCAACCATACGTTAATGAAAAGCACAATGATTGCAACTGCACCAATTCCCAGCGTTGCACCAATGAATGGAATCAATTCCATCAAGCCGATGAACACAGCAAAGAGCAGGAAAAACGGTACATTTAGCAGCCAAAATGCACAGGCTAACGTTATCGCCATGAATGCTCCAAGCAGCAGCTGCCCTGTGACAAATTGCCGCAAATTTCGCTGAAGCGCAGCTGTGAGTTCAGTTTGAATGATGGGATTAAGAATGCCAGTAAACAAATTCCAAAGCCGTTCTCCATCAATCAGCATGTAAAACGAAATGACCAGGATAAAAATAAAGTCTACAAACCAATCAAATGTTCCTAATACAACATTGACTCCTGTTTTGGCCGTTGAACCAACGATCGACTGAATACGTTCTAGAAACTGAGAGGTAAGCAGTTCGACATCAATCGGCAAGCTGCGTTCATCGCTCCAGGCTTGGAAACTTGCTAATTTTTCTTGAGACTGTTCTAGCAGACTGGGAAAATTGGTTACGAGTTGGGCAGCTTGGTTAAAGACGGGTGGCAGCAATGTGACAAACAGCAGTGTTACAACCAACGCGCTGGAGATGTAAACCAGAGCCGCAGCGATCGATCGAGGCAGCACCGTTTTAAGGGCGGATACGGGGTAGTTAAGCAGAAACGCCACGAGGGCAGCTGTTAGCAGAATGCTAATCAGTCCACCAACATAGCTGAGTGCCTTAAGCGTGAGCCAGCCTGCAACGAGAGCAAGCGACCAGGTAGTCAAAAATTTCTGAATAGGCGACACTGATCAAATCTCGATAGAACTTCGACGGTGCTACTGTACTCCCCATTATGCAGGAGGAATCCAATATCAGTTTAAGTTTGGCAATAAAGATAGGGCTTGAAGGTAGCGATTCTTTGCGTCACTCAGCTACAGGGAAGATACCAGCGAAGCCTCATCCATACTGCGGTGCAGCAATTCCCACAACCGAGGATCGCTAAAATCATCAATCACCAGAATGCAGCCCAATTGATAAAGGTCTTCATGGGAATGGGTTGATGCCACACCAACCGTCATTATTCCAGCCCCGATCGCAGACTGAATTCCCGAAGCCGAATCTTCAAATCCGATCGCCTCATCCGCATTGATGCCCAACTGCTCTAATGCCATCCGGTAGGGCAGTGGGTCAGGTTTTCCAGCGGGCAACTCGTCCCCCAGAATCACCGTTGCAAAGGTTTCATTCAGCCTCAAGACACGCAACATAAATTCAGCATTTTCAATGGGTGCATTGGTGACAACGGCGCGTTGTAATTTTTGCGCGTCTGTCCAATCCAACACATCAAATAATCCAGGCGTAGGAGTGAGGAGGGTTTCTGCCCGATCGCGAAATTCAGCTTCTTTGCGCTGACTCAATTCATTTCCTGCTTGTTCCGATAACTGAGGCAACAAATCGGCAATAATTTCCTGGTTGCGTCTGCCGCTAAAGTTAGCCTGATAAAATTCAGTATCAAATTCTAAACCGTATGGCATCATGAGATCGCGCCATGTTTGAAAATGAATCGGGTCAGTGTTGGCTAGCGTTCCATCCAAGTCAAACAGCAGTGCTTTGAGCATCGTTTCTACCCTACTATTCTTTGCCCATACGCAACAGAGTGTAACAGACGCAGAAAGATAAAGGGTGCGGAATGACAAAACAAAAACTGAAAAAGAAACCAAAAATTCACGTCATCTTGTCTTGTTATGATTAGTGCAAATTCAGACGAATTCAGTTCAAGCGAAGTCATTGGGATCGATTTGGGCGGGACTGCCATCAAATTGGGTCGCTTTGATGGGAAGGGGAACCGTTTAGACTTCCTGACGATTCCTACTCCGCGTCCGGCTTACCCAGAGACAGTCCTTAAGGCAATGCTGGAGGCGATCGAGCAGCTTGACCCAGACCACAGAACAGTGGCGATCGGTGTCGGGACACCTGGCCCGGCCGATGCGGATGGTCGTATTGCCAGGGTTGCTATTAACCTGGAAGGCTGGAAGGATATTCCATTGGCGGATTGGCTAGAAGCGAAGACCGACAAGCCGACCGTGCTGGCGAACGATGCAAACTGTGCTGGAATGGGCGAATATTGGCGGGGAGCAGGCAGACCGTTTCAAAATGTGATTTTATTGACCTTGGGAACTGGAGTGGGCGGGGCAATTATTTTGAATGGCAAGCTGTTTGTGGGAAGAGACGGATCGGCAGGGGAACTGGGCCTCATCACCCTGAACCCAGACGGGCCACCCTGCAACAGTGGCAACAATGGCTCTTTAGAGCAGTATGTTTCAGTGCAGGCGATTCGACGACGGATGGGGCTAGAACCCCATGAACTGGGGGAAAAGGCAAAGGCAGGTCAACCAGAGGCGATCGAATTTTGGCAAGCCTATGGTCGTGATTTGGGAGCAGGGCTAGCTAGTTTGGTTTATGTGCTGACTCCAGAGGCAGTGATTATTGGCGGTGGGGTCAGTGCCAGTGCTGAGTTTTTCTTTCCGACCGCTCAGGCAGAAATTGAACGGCGCGTGCTGCTAAGTTCTCGATCGGGTTTACAGTTATTACGGGCTGAGTTAGGTGGCCAAGCCGGAATGGTGGGAGCTGCTAAATTAGCGTGGCAAAAGCTGCTGATGTAAGGATGATGCAGAAATATCGGTTTGGAGATTTCACAAAACAATTTCATTTAAAAAAAGGATGGACAAGTGCCCATCCTCTAATCGATTGATTACGTCAATCCCTCACTTATGCTCGTGAGGATGCTAGCCGTTTCACCTTTTCTTCTGTTGATCGCATCAAAGAGTCAAAAGGCTGCACAAATTTATCGATCCCTTCTTCAAGCAGTTCATCCATCACCTGATCTAGGTCGATTGCCACGTCAGGCTCTTTCAAACTTTCCAGCAGTTGATAGGCTTCCTGTACCCCTTCCTCAACCCGATCGCCAGTAATGTTGCAATGATCTGCACAAGCTTCGATCGTATTCGGTGGCAGGGTATTGACTGTTTGCCGTCCCACTAATTCTTCAACATACATCACGTCTCTGTAATCAGGGTTTTTGGTGCTGGTGCTAGCCCACAGAAGCCGTTGCACGTTTGCCCCTTTTGCCTCCAGAGCTTTCCAGCGATCGCTCGCAGTGATCTCTTTAAACTTTTGGTAAGCAATCTTGGCGTTGGCAATGGCAATTTTGCCTTTAATCTGGTTGAGTTGGGCTTCGCTATTGAGGGTTTCTGTTCCCACTTCCTGTAGCCGTTGGTCAAGGCGATCGTCAATATTGGTATCAATTCGACTCAGGAAGAAACTCGCAACGGAAGCAAGTTTATCAATGGGATTGCCTGCCTCTACCCGTCGCTCTAATCCGCGCATGTATGCCTCTGCTGCTTGCAAATAGCTTTCCACTGAAAAGAGCAGGGTAATGTTGACGTTGATTCCGTCAGAAATCACTTGTTCAACCGCAGGAAATCCTTCTGGTGTTCCCGGAATTTTAATCATGACGTTCTCGCGGCCGATCGCCTCGTAAAACCGGCGAGCTTCATTAATCGTGCCTTGAGTATCACGCGCAAGATGCGGAGACACCTCAATGCTGACGTATCCATCTAGCCCATGGGTTTCATCATAGACTGTCCGAAAAGTGTCGCAGGCATTGCGAATGTCTTCAAAAATCAGCATTTCATAGATTTCTTGGGGAGATTTGTTATCCTTAATCCCCTTTTCAATATCCGGATTGTAAAGGTCACTGCCCGAAATCGACTTTTGGAAAATCGCTGGGTTAGACGTAATACCCTTGATTCCCTGTTCGGAGATCATGTTCTTCAGTTCGCCCGATTCAATGATGCCCCGATCGAGGTGATCCATCCAAATACTTTGTCCAACTTCATTCAATTTGAGGAGTGGATTCGTTGCCATAAATTTCCTTCTCCTGATTCAACAACGGTGATTAATGCATTTCGCAATATGCATCTAAAATATTGATGTTTTGCTTAGGCGTTGGCGGGAACGGTATAGCCCTGGAGGTTTTCGGGTTCAAATTGGCGTAACACCTGAGTGGCTTTCTGCATCAGAGCATCGTTTCCTTCCACCACAATCAAATACTTGCCTGCATTGAGCCGATTTCGGTAAGGTAAAGCATCGCCACTGCCCACTGTCCAGCCAACTGCTCCACCCACAAATAAAGCCCCAAGGGCAGCCGCCCCCGCACCCAAAAATCCGCCAATGATGTGGTTGCCAATTCCACCCATCCAAGCGAAAATTTCAATTCCTGTAAGCAAATTAAATACGTATCCGGCGACAAAACCAAACGGAATGACCCAGTAAGCTAATCGTCGCGATCGAACTGCGGCTTGCTGGTTTGGATCAATAAAGCCGAATTCATCTGCTGTCTGATATCCCCTTCCCAAAAGGGTAATTTGACCGCCCGGAAGTTCAGCCTGTTCTAAAGCAGTGTAGGCTGCTTCCGCTTGAATGCGATCGGATAAAACTGCAATCAAATAATTCATAGAGTAAAACGAATCGCTGACCCCATACTGTATTTCAACCCTAGCGAATTTTCTTAAACGATCGCGTCTGTCTTGAGGTGAGACTTTGCAATGGAGCAGTAGAAACTTTCCAGACTCAGTAGGCAGGATGCTTGTGCTACGGAAAATCAGAAACTTCAGGCTTTAAGTTGCACATCGCGTTACTTCTCAATCCTTAACTCTGCCATCGATCCCACTGATCCCCACTGATCTCCACTGATCCTCACTGATCCCCACTGATCTCCACTGATCCCCCTTGCGATAGACGAACAGGTTGCCAGAAATAGTTAAAATCTTAATAATGTTTTAAGAACTATTACATCGCTGAGAATGGAGCTTAACAATCCAGCGAACATTACTTAGCGAATGGAGCAACTATTAATGAGCCAGGTTTTTACAGCCCACCCAAACCGACATCCTGACAAAATTCTTTGCCACTATATCAATGCAACAGCCCGAATTCAGGTGATTAAGATTCAAAATCCTCACCATTTTTACTTTGAGCGGGTTATATTTCCAGGGCAACGATTGTTCTTTGAAGCTCTACCCACCGATCAGCTTGAAGTCTTTACGGGCGGAATGGCTAGTGCAATTTTGGCAGATACATTGCTTTGCGAAAGTCTGCAAATAGAAGAAAAAGATTCAACAGCAGACATTTTGTTTAATTCTATGGAAGGGGTTGCTGGTTACTCCAATATGGCAACGTTTCGATGATTTGAAGCGTTTTCTCAGCCTTCAACAGGGCAAATTTAATACAGGCATTTTAACGACCTTTGCCATCCTGAATTGACGTAAAAAAAGGCGATTCCGTTGAGTGGATCGCCTTTCAACGCTCAGGAGGCCAGTTTGCTGCGATCGTAGTAAAAAATATGAAGTACACAAATATAATTTCGGGAAGTACACAAATATAATTTCGGGTGTGTCCCCCTTTTGCATTTCCCTGACAAGTATCTCACTGGCAAGCAAGATGCCTGCGCTACAGAAGTCTATCCATTTGCATCAATGGGATACTCCCCAGGACTTCACGCTAGATGTTAGTAATTAACGTAATTCCAGGCAAATTGAATAACACTTTTAGAATACTGCCTTCATAGAGAATCTGGCTTCAACCCTAAGAAATAAATCGTTTTCCACGCTTTCACTTTAGGTTACTTACCTCCAGGGAATGAATTTTGTTCTCCCTAGAAAGGAAGATGTGTTTGTTAAGGTTGCTTGATAATTTAATGAAGATTACTCCATTCAATTTATGCGAGGTTCACTATGATGAACTTATTAGTTGCGGATGCTGCATCACAAGCTCCTCACTTCCCCTTTGCTTACACAGCCGTTCTTATTGTTGGTTTTATTTCTGCGGTTACAATCGGTTCGATCGCGTGGTACAACTCGAAGCGTCCACCCGGTTGGGAAGAGAAGCAGCGTCCTGATATCGTTCCTGAAGTGGATAAATCTGAAAATCCTGGACTGTAGGATATTCAGTGCAGTGCAGTGGTAGGGCTGCGGTTTGCCATTTAGACAAAATATTTAGACCAACTAATTCACTCATTGTTTCTTGTGATAGGGGTAATCTGATTCATTCCGTTCGTTGGGATGCTCTACAGATTGCCCCTTTCACAAGGCGCAGATACAAACAAGGTGCAGAGCTTTTAACTAATGACAAACCCTCGCTGAGTTTGCCGATCGCGAATCGAGTCTAGGGTACCCTTCGGAATTGCAGCAATGAGTTGTTGGGTGTAGGGCTGCTGTGGTGTGCGATAAATGCTTTCAGCCGGCCCCATTTCTTCAATTTTGCCTCTGTTCATTACCACAATTCGATCGCTCATAAATTTGACAACGCTGAGATCGTGGGAAATGAAAATGTAGGTGAGGTTAAATTCAGCCTGAAGTTCTTTGAGCAAGTTTAAAACCTGCGCCTGTACAGAAACATCCAGGGCAGAAACCGACTCATCGCAAATGATGAATTTAGGATTTAGAGCCAGGGCACGAGCAATGCAAATTCTTTGCCGTTGTCCCCCTGAAAACTCGTGAGGATAACGGTTCGCGCAGCTTGGGGCAATCCCAACTCGATCCAACAAATACTGTACCCGCTCCTTACGGTTTCGCTCACTCATGTTAATGCCGTGGATCTTGAGCGGTTCGACGATCGCCTCTTGAATAGTCATGCGCGGATCAAGGGAGCTAAACGGGTCTTGAAAGATGATTTGCATCTCTCGTCGCAATTGGCGCAGTTGGTTGTTGCTCAAGGTGGTAATGTCAACCCCGTCAAAAACAATTCGCCCGCCGGAGGGTCTAATGAGACGGAGCAACGTCCGTGCCAAAGACGTTTTTCCACAGCCTGATTCTCCAACCAGCCCCAGCGTTTCTCCAGGATAAACATGGAAAGACACGCCATTAACCGCCATCACATAGCGTTGCGTTTGCCCAAAAATGCCCCGCACCGGATAGCTAATTTGCAGATCTTCCACCACGAGCAGAGGCACGTCTTGCTCTAGGTCAGCACGGCGTTGAGTAGAATCAGCATCACTCATTTCTGAACTGATGCGAAAAGCTTGCTCTACGGAAAGTTCCTTTTCCTGTAGGATGACGGAACCGTCTGGTGCTGTCGTGACTTCCATAAAATCTGAAACCGTAGGTAAGAACCGCAAACACCGATCGGGTTGGGGTCGGCAGGCGAGCAGTCCTTTCGTGTAGGGATGCTGTGGATTTGAGAAAATATCCCAGACGGAGCCGTATTCTACAATCTTGCCCTGATACATGACTGCCACCCAGTCAGCAATTTCGGCAATGATGCTCAGGTCATGGGTGATGAAAATAATCGACATGCCTCGTCGATCGCGCAGTTCCCGCAGGAGTTCTAGGGTTCGGGCTTGCACTGTCACATCCAATGCTGTAGTTGGCTCATCGGCAATCAGTAGAGACGGATTGCAGCAAATGGCCATTGCAATCATGATGCGCTGAATCTGCCCACCGGATAGCTCATGGGGATAGCGTTGCAAAATTGAGTGTTTGTGCTGGCTGACCTGCTTAGCCAATTCGCGATCGGAAATTTCTTTATCAGGATGGTTCTTTTGCCATTGATCTCGATACTGTTGCTGCAACTCCTCATCACTGGGCAGCAATTTTACTTCTTGTAATAAATTAATGGCATGACGACGCGCTTCAGCAGGGGCAATCTTGGGGTTGTGCTGCCGAATAGCTTCCATAATTTGAAATCCGCAGGTATAAACCGGATTCAAAGAACTGAGTGGCTCCTGAAAAATCATTGACACTCGCCCACCCCGGTACTGCTGTATCTGTCCTCGTGGCAGCTTCACCAGGTCGATCCTGGGTTTCGGTATCTTGAAACCAAATTTCACCGCCGCTAATGCGCCCCGGATTGGGAACCAACCCCATCACCGCCAGAGAGGTGACAGACTTCCCCGATCCCGATTCCCCGACAATCCCTACGGTTTGTCCACGCTTCACCTGAAAGGAAATGCCATCAACGGCTCTGATAATGCTTTCACTCGTCAGGAACTCCACTTGAAGGTTACGAACATCGAGGATGGTGTCATTCATGGAAGGTCAATCAGCGTCAAGTTGCAGATCTCAAATTTAGCTGGATTTTAACAGCCCTTGCCATACTTGTACTGTAAATTTAGAGTGCTTTATGCAGACGATCGGCCGTGGCAGGGTAATTAGGGATATGACTGGGGTTGAGAAAAGTAAGTTCCGTAGCGGCTGAAGTGAATATGCCGAAGTGAACAGGGGGTGCATAACCGCAAGACGGCTACCCATAGCGTAATGGCTTTCCCGCTTGAGGGTAGAACTTTCCTCCTGCAACAGTTCTCTATTACCCTGTCCCAAGGGTTTTCCACCCCGATCGCAATGACTGATGGATTTGCCTTCGTAATGGACGGTGAATTGGGCGTTGGGGCTAATCTTTCGCAGTTGCACAATAATCCGGTCGGCTTCGGCGCGAGTAGTCGATCGGGCACATTCTTTGCCGTTTTTGCGAATGCTCCAGGTGTAGTGTTTCGAGTCGTCATTCATGACAATTCTGCTCCTTGGCAGGGGAAGAAGGGGGCGATCGGTTGTCGCCCCGATGTTTTTGTTTGAACGCTTGTGATCTGTTGGAGAATTGCAGCTTTACACCGCTAGCTTCTGGTGGGTTTGCGCTGGCTGGTCTAATCAGGCATTCTCTCCGCGCATTCTCCAATTCTGTTCTGGTGGGTATGATACCATTGTTTTCATATGTGTTATACAGGTGAACATACTTTTTTATAACACCTGTGAACATATCCGCCACATCAGTAGAAGATAGGAGGGATGAGTTTGACGACGACTGTGCCAAAACTGGATATCGGTAGTGTGGATCTCACGCCGATGGAGATTGATTTCTTTAAGGCGATTTGCAACAACGCTGGCTATAGTCGCCGAGTCATGGCTGGCATGATGATTAAGGAGTTCTTTAAGCGATCGGGTAAAGAACAACTGAAGGAGATTGCCTACACTGCTTTTAGAGAAGGACTCACCGTTGAGCAAACCTACACTCTGCTGGCGATCGGTGAGAAGTCTCCACCGTTCTCTGATGCGGATAAGGAGTGGGTGCGATCTCAATCTGTTCCACCCCTGAATTTTGATGAGGTGCTGCGGTTGATTGAGGAGGAGAGAAGGAATAGCAGTTCTTGAAAACTTGGAAGATTGGAAGATTTTGCTCTGAAGTGTTATTGAGACTTTGAATGTTTTTTGGGGCGATCGATTAGGATGTTGATGAAAATTCGGGTTAGCATCTTCTGAAAAAGTAAGATGTTAGATAGAAAAATATCTGTCTAAATATCCTTATGAGGGGAGACAGGCAGAAAGATTCCGTCTAATACAGAATTATGCTTCATGTCACAATCCTGCCTCATGAAACTGCGTGATATCATTGACCCTCTAATGGTGCTTTTGGACGATGCAAACGCCGCCGAGACCCTCCTCGACGCAACAGACGGTCAGTTCGAACGCCGTGCATATGTGCGCAGCACGATGGTTATGATTGAAGGAACTATCTGGATACTAAAGCAGACATGTCTGAAAGCTAGCAATCCCAATCGAACTCGCCATCTTGCCGTCGCCGAGTTCGCTATGTTGTCAGATCAGACTTATGATTTGAAGAACAACGGTGAAGTACGAACAACTACTAAATTCTTAAAGCTTCCCGACAATCTCAGGTTCACAATAAATATGTGTAACCGCCTTTTCGGGTGCAGTCTCAATCTTCAAGCTGGAGATGCGTCATGGGATCGTTTTCTCAAAGCCGTCGCTGTTCGCAATCGAATCATGCATCCCAAGGTCATCACTGATTTTGAAATAACCAATCAGGAAATTGACAACTGCAAGCAAGTCGTTAGCTGGTTCAATACAATGATCCACGAGTTCGTCACACAACTGAGAAAGAATGCTGAATCGATAAGTAACAGCGAGGAAGCATAACCATCGCATGCACTGGAGCGCGTAGCCAGTTCTTTAGAACTACAGTCAAATCCCACCGCCTGGTGATGCGGGTCGTTAGACAGATTCATTAATTTGTCTACACTTTAAGCGATTAATAGATTTTGAATAGCTTCGTTACAGCTTGGAATTGTAAAAGAGCTAAGTGCTATGAGTAGATTTGAAGGAAACATTGCAGGCAAGAATATAATCACTTACTCCCCTATGGGAGGCAAACATTATTCCTCAAGCGATGTAGCCCAGTATCTAAGACAGTTTAAGCTTTGTGACGCACTTAGATTTATAGGAGATATATCCCACAAGATTCTCAAGTCTAATCAAGGAATACATTACATCAGCGGTGTGCCAGTTTTTGATGGAGTTCTGGCTTATTTATCAATGCTACTGATTGAAAACTCTAATGATTATCGTAGTCAAGATATGTCCATAAATAACCTATTGACAGCAATTGATATGTTTTTTGGTCTTCCAGACCCATTTCAAGAAGATGAAAGTAATCCTCAAGGCTTCCTTATTAGATTTGGTGCATCTCAGTTTGACTATGAGCGTGAAGCTCGCCATCTATTGCCAAGAACTT
The DNA here is from genome assembly GCA_003003615.1 of filamentous cyanobacterium CCP2. Classification (GTDB taxonomy): domain Bacteria; phylum Cyanobacteriota; class Cyanobacteriia; order Elainellales; family Elainellaceae; genus Egbenema. The sequence goes on from PVWD01000044.1 coordinate 19,794, forward strand.
TAATTATATATAAAGACTTATGGAATAAAGTGGCGGATAATAGCAAGATTGATGTATACGCTGCAATTCAGGATATTTCTGGTTTAACTTTAGAGGAAATCCTAATATTAGCTCTGGCATTTACAGGTAGATCTGAAAAGGGCTTTTTTCGTTTATATGACGAACCAGAAAAATATTCTGATTCCATTAAAAAATACTTTGACATTGAAAAACAGCAAGCTTTTGTAGATTTTGTTTCTTGTAGTTACCAAGATTTTCGAACTCAATCAAGAGCTGACATTCCCCCTAATATTAGCTATGATAAATTTCGCTTTAATCCCCTGTATCTTAAACCTGTAATTATTCCAGACCGAAACGTCAAACCTGGCTTTCCTCAAGTTTATATAACGCCCATACCGTCTTTGATTTATGAAAAAGTAACTAGAGGTCTTTATTTCTTGCTAGCAGACTATTTCATGACTGATAAAGGAAATCAATTTCGGAGTTCCTTCGGAGACGTTTTTCAACAATATATTGGCTTGCTTCTCAAAGAAGTATTTGGTGAGGATAATGTAAAACGGGAATGGAGATACGGAACCCAAAAAAAACCTAAGGATACGCCAGATTGGTTTGTCATCAAAAATGGTTTGGCTATTTTAATAGAGGTGAAACAAGCAGGGCTCTACCTGAATGCAAAAAAATGGGGCAAACTACAGGAAATCCAACACAACCTTACTAAAAGTATTGGTTCTGGTGTTCACCAGATGTATGAATTTGAGCATGACTTAGACAACGGTTTGTGTACTCCTCCTGATTGGTTTGCTAATATTCGTATAAGTGAACGGATGGTGGTCACTTATGACCGCTCTTACTTTCTTAATTCGATTTTGAAAGATGAGATTAGACAGTTATACCCTTCAATTCCTAAAAACTATCATTGGCATACTATTGCAGTCGAGGAGTTAGAGTACTTTCTGGGTATTGTTGGTACAGAATTTATCGCAGCGCTAGCAGAAAAGAGACTTGATAGTGATGGAGATAATATGGATTTTAGAGATTATTACTCTAGAAAATACTCTAAAGATGATTGTTTGAATCCATATTTAGATACTATCTATAACCATTTCTTCTCTGCTTTGAGTATTTCGGATTGTTTGCTTAAGGAGCTAGTTTAACTATCTGTCTAACAATCCCGTTGCACACCGACCGTTGAAAGTTTTTTCATTGGGTTCGAGAGGTTGTTAGCGGCGGGTGAACGGGGTCGTTAGGTCGCTCGATTTTCGGTGAGGACGTATTTTAGCTTATCTACTGGTATCAAAAGCAACAGTAGCTGCTATATACTGGCGGTAACAGTTCCATGACTTCAGGGTTTCTGTGCCAGCAAAAGACATTTATCACGACACTGTGAAGCGTGCCTTACAAAAAGATGGATGGACAATTACGCATGATCCGTTCCCGCTTCAGATTGGTAAAAAGCGTTTATCGGTTGATTTGGGTGCAGAGCGTCTGATTAGTGCCGAAAGGGGATTGCAAAGAATCGTTGTTGAAGTGAAAAGCTTTGTAGGACAGTCTGATGTTAAAGACTTAGAGCAAGCATTGGGGCAATATGTTTTATATCGTCAAATTCTTAGCGAAATGGGCATCGATCGCAGCCTTTACCTAGCAGTATCTCAACCAACCTTTAACAGCGTATTCACTATAGAATTAGGACAAGTGTTACTCAAAAATCAGGTGGTCAAGTTAATTGTCTTTGATGATGAAAGTGAGGCAATTGTGCAATGGATACCCGATTAAAATACCAAAACATGATTAAGAGCGTTCTGCAAAATCAGGCTGATTATCGTGCTACGCTGCCTGATGGCTACACGTCTCAGGTCATTTTTGATGATGAACGAGGGCAGTATTTAGTTCTAGATATGGGCTGGAATGGTGATAAGTACCTTCATGCGACCCCAATCCACATCAGTTTAATTGGTGATAAGGTTTGGGTGCAATACGATGATACTGAGGAAGGGGTAGCGACAGATTTAGTGCAAGCGGGTGTTTCTAAAGAAGATATCGTATTAGGTTTTCGTCATCCCAAAATACGACAGCATACAGGTTTTGCAGTGGCTTGATTAGTAAACGTGGCGATCGCACCATGACAACGCTCATGCATCTAAGCTGAAAGGTTATTTGCGACGGGTGATGGGCAGCGTTAAACCCAGTCCGATCGCCCTCTCCCCCTCTCCAAACCTCAAGCCACTGAACTCTGCTGATGGAGACTCGATCGCTTCTCATCCTTCCTGTGAGCAGGAGCACCCAGGGTAAAATGGAAGGACAACTGTTGAAGCGAGATTTAACCGATGTCCGTTCGACAACCCCGCTACAGCAAAGAAGAATTTGCTCGACGTGGTGATGAGATTTATGAATCTCAGGTTCGTCCTCAAGTTGAGCAAGACAATCACGGCAAAATTGTGGCGATCGACATTGAAACTGGAGCTTTTGAAGTCGATCAGAGCGAAATTGCTGCCTGCGATCGCCTCGAAGCCCATCACCCCGATGCCCAAATCTGGATTGTTCGCATTGGTTCCCGTCATGTTCGTCGTTTTGGCGGACGCAGCCGGAAAACTGCATGATTACTGGGTTCGTTAACGTTGAGTTTGAGCCGATTATTCCCCTGTCAATTCGCAGTGCTGATGGCAAAGTTTTGACGCAAGATGCAATTGTTGATACTGGCTTTAATGGTTGGCTTTCGCTGCCTCCAGACTTAATTACTCAGTTGAATTTGACATGGAAAAGGCGAGGACGAGCAACTCTTGGAGGTGGCAGCGATTGCGTTTTCGACGTTTACGAAGCAGTTGTCATCTGGGATAGAACACTGATAATCATTCCAGTAGACGAAGCCGATTCAGAACCACTCATTGGAATGTCATTAATGGAAGGCTATCAACTAACAATACAAGTTTTTGAGGGTGGACAGGTCGAACTCCGCAAAGTTAACACGGTCTGACAATCCTGCTGCACGCTGATCGCACAGAGTCTTTACTTGACTGCTTTCTTAATCCCCGTTTTTCGTTCCAGAACCTCTTTCATCACCAAAGTAATCACCGCCAAACAGCCCAGCAAAACGGCTGCGGTATAGGCAGATTGCGTATGATATTGCTTATAGGCTTCTTCCACAAACAGGGGCAGGGTTTGGGTTTTCCCAGCAATGCTGCCCGAAACGACCATTACGGCTCCAAATTCGCCCATTGCCCGCGCATTGGTGAGAATTACGCCATACAGTAAACCCCAGCGAATGGTGGGTAAAGTGACCTGCCAGAAGGTTTGCCAGTCGTTTGCTCCCAGAGTTTTAGCGGCTTCCTCTTGCTCTGGTCCCATTTCTTCTAGAACGGGAATTACCTCTCTGGCAACAAACGGCAGCGACACAAAAGCCGTTGCCAACACCATGCCGGGTAAAGCAAAAATAATCCGAACATCCATTGCCTGAAGCAGGGGTCCAAACCAGCCGTTGCGACCATAGAGCAGAACAATCATCAGTCCGGCAACGACGGGCGAGACGGAGAAAGGAAGATCGATCAGGCTGAGAAGTAAAGTCCGTCCGGGAAACTTGTGACGCGCGATCGCCCAGGCAGCGCAGAGTCCAAACACCGTATTAATGGGCACGGTGATGGCCGCAATGATTAGAGTGAGCCGCACCGCCTGGATAAATTCGCGATCGGCGAAGGTGCTGAGAAAACCACCCAACCCGCCTTGAAACGCTTGAATAAAAACATTGACTGCCGGAATCAGCAGCACCAAACTCAAGTACAGCACCGTAAACCCAATTAAAACGGACTTCATCCAGGGGCGCGCTTTCACCTTGTTGAGCTGTGCGGCTGGTGTCGTCGCCTTAATAGGAGGAGTACTAAGAGCCATATCGTCGTCCCCACGCTTGCAGTAAGTTAATCGCCAATAACATCAGTAACGACACCAGGAGCATGACAGAGCCAATCACCGTCGCCCCGGCATAGTCGTATTGCTCTAACCGCTGAAACACCAGCACCGGAGCAATCAAGTCTCGAAACGGAATATTCGATGCCACAATCACGATCGACCCATATTCTCCCACCGCACGGGCAAAACCCAGAGCCACTCCCGTCAACACCGCAGGCATCAACGGCGGCAGCACCACCCGCCAAAAGGTTTGAAACTGCGAAGCACCCAACGACCAGGCAGCTTCTTCCACATCGATTTCTGTTTCCTGCAACACCGGCTGCACTGTCCGCACCACAAACGGCAGCGAAATAAACAGCATCGCCACAAACACCCCCAACCGCGTAAAGGCAATCTTCACCCCAAACGGGGCAAACAACGAGCCAATCCAGCCCGTTTCGCTGTAAACAGTGGCGATCGTCAGTCCAGCAACGGCGGTGGGCAGGGCAAACGGCAAATCCAGCATCGCATCAAGAAACCGCTTGAAGGGAAAGTCGTAGCGCACCAGCACCCAGGCAATAATCATCCCGGCAACACCGTTCATTCCTGCTGCCAAAACCGCCGTTACGAACGTTACCTCATAGGCAGAAAGGGCGATCGGGCTCGTGGCAATACTCCAAATCTCTGTTGCACTAAGCTGGCTAGCCCGTAATGCCAGAGCAATGATCGGCAGAAACAGCATCACCGTTAAGTAAACCCAGGTGACACGCCAGGGCCAGGACGGCAACTTGAATTTAGACGATCGGGTTGGGTGGACGGGTTGGGTTGGAGTCATAGCAGGTGAGAAGTGAGAAGTGGGGTAGGGGCGCATTGCAATGCGCCCGTACAAGCAGTGGGGTAGGGACAATCGCCATTCACCCGTCAAGATTTAAATCCCTTGTGGGGTGGGCATCTTGCCCGCCCAGTGATGAACCTGAGCAGCAAAATCTAGGAGCTAAATTTGAAGAGCTAAAATCCAAAATCACGATCGCTGTCCAATTTCTGCTTGAATTTGGTCGAAAATGCCCTCATCAGCAAAAAATTTAGCTTGGGCTGCGTTCCATCCGCCCAGGTCTTCGATCGTGAAAAGGCGATCGATTTTGGGATATTGGTTGGCAAATTCCTGCTCCACTTGCGGATCAACGGCACGGAAACCCGCTTTAGCAAATTCCCGTTGAGCTTCAGGGGTGAACAGGTATTGCAGGAAGGCTTCTGCGACTTCGCGGGTGCCATGCCGATCGACGTTGGCATCAACAACCGCAACGGGACAGTCGATCGAAATATTCACATCAGTGGGAACGATCGGCTCTAAGTCAATGCCGTTGCGCTGGGCGAGGATCATTTCATTTTCGTAGTTAATCAAGACATTGCCCTGTCCCTGGGTGAAGAAAGCGTCGCTGGATTCGCGGGCATCGCGGGTGAGGGCAGGGGCATGGCGAAAAACTTCAGTGGTAAAGTCGAGGGCTTGGGACTCATTGCCGCCTGTTTCGGTAATGGCTCCCCAGAGGGCAAGGAAGTTCCATCTGGCTCCTCCAGAGGTTTTGGGGTTTGCCGTAACGATTTGCACATCTTCCCGCGCCAAATCTGCCCAGCCGGTAACGGGTTGCGCCATGTCACGCGTCACCAGTGCCACCACCGATCGCTGCGCCACCGCATTATAAGGAGCTTCCTGCTGCCATCCCGGTTCAATTAAGCCAGTCTCTTCAATCCGCTGAACATCCAATTCCAGGGCGAGGGAAACAATATCCGCAGGCAACCCATCTACAACAGCGCGAGACTGCGAACCCGAACTACCATAGCTATAGTTAAAAAATACATCCTGGTTGTGTTCTGCCTTCCACTTTGCCGCAAACTGGGGAGTGATGTTCTCATACGCCGATCGCGTCACGGCATAGGACACCAGCGTTAATTCCACACTGCGTGGCGCATCCCCCGGAGCCGGAGCACTACAAGCCGCGATCGATAAACAGATTCCCAGCCCCGAAAGAAATAGGGCGATCGATCGTTGAAGCGATCGTTTCGTTAAGCCTTGAAATAAACGAACCCGTTGCCAACTCATACGCTGACCCATTTCAACCTATGCACTCGTACACGCTCTGAACTGGAGGGGCAAGATTCATCCCACAATGACTGCAAATAGGATGGACAGTAGTGTCCCTTGCAGGGAGCGTGTTGCTCCACAATTTTCCTGATCCAGCCTACCCTTGAATTGCAAAAAGTACAATAACCCTACCAAAAAACCGGGCTTTATTAAGAGCTTGGACAAAAAGCCGATGGATATAGCAACATGTCCTTCCATGTCCTTAATAGGATGGTGTATTCAGGTAGACAACGCAGTAAGTCCTGATTCATCGAAGAGATCGAACGCTCTTCCTCCAGAAAGAAGCATTTATAGCAAAGCTTTGGTTCCATAAAGGCATTGGGCTTATTGTGCAATTGATTCAAATCCCCCGTAGAGGGCAAGCATCAGCCGCAATCAGTTCCCTCACGATCGTTTGTGGAGAATTTCACCATGGCTTTGCAAGGTGTATTGTTAGATATCGACGGAACGCTGGTTTTAAGCAACGATGCTCACGCTCAAACTTGGGTAGAAGCATTTGCCGATTACGGATATGAAATTCAATTTGAGCAGGTTCGCCCGATGATTGGCATGGGTGGCGACAAAATTATTTCTCAACTGGTTCCTGGATTGACAAAAGAATCGGAGGATGGACAAGCGATCGACAAACGGCGCAAGGAATTGGTATTGAACCAGTATGCAGCCCAAATGCCTCCTGCTGAGGGAGGAAGAGAACTCGTATTAAAAATGCAGGAAGAAGGCTTGCGGCTGGTTGTGGCAAGTTCGGCTTCCAGTGAGGAACTGGGAACCCTGCTTAAAGCGGCTCAGGTGGATGATTTACTGGAGGAAGCAACCACATCCAGCGATGCAGATTCCTCGAAGCCAGACCCCGATATTGTTCAGGCAGCCCTTAAACAGGGAGAATTTCAGCCGGATCAGGTGGTGATGGTGGGAGATACGCCCTATGATATTGAATCTGCTGGGAAAGCAGGAGTAAAGGTCATTGCGGTACGAAGTGGCGGATTTAGTGATGAGCAATTGGCTGGGGCGATCGCCATTTACGACGATCCGGCAGATTTACTCGCCCATTACGATCAGTCACCGCTCAAAAAAGGGTTGTTCAGCATGGATTCGTAACAGGATAAGGGGAAATGCCGATCTATTGGTTTTGGGGAGAAGATGACTTTGCTCTGAGTCGGGCAGTGAAGACCTTGCGCGATCGCACCCTTGATCCAGATTGGGCCAGTTTTAACTACGACAAGCTGCCGCCAGAACAGGGAGATGCGGTGGTGCAGGGGTTGAATTTGGCAATGACTCCCCCATTTGGCATGGGAGGGCGGTTGGTTTGGCTAGCGGAAACCACCTTGGCACAGCGATGCCCTGATGAAGTTTTGCGGGAATTGGAACGCACCCTGCCCCTGCTGCCAGAAACCACAACCCTGTTGCTAACCAGTGCCAACAAACCAGATGGACGGCTAAAATCCACTAAGCTCCTCCAGCCGCAAGCCGAATTCCGCGAGTTTTCGCCCTTGCCCCCCTGGAAGACCGATCTAATTGCTCAACAAGTCCAACGGGCAGCGCAGGAAGTGGGAGTCAAACTCACCAATGGAGCCGTTCAGCTTTTGGCAGAATCGGTGGGCAACCAGTCGCGGCAGCTTTATGCTGAGTTGGAAAAACTGGCTCTGTATGCGGGGTCTACAAATCAGCTGATCGACGAGGCAGCAGTCAGTACGCTAGTGACGGCCTCCACCCAAACCAGTCTGCAACTGGCGGCAACCATTCGTCAGGGGAATACGGGGCTGGCCCTTACCCTGGTGGCGGATTTGCTGAACCGAAATGAACCCGCTCTGCGGATTGTAGCAACCTTGGTGGGACAGTTTCGCACTTGGCTCTGGGTAAAGCTGATGGTGGAAAGTGGAGAACGGGACGATCGAGAAATTGCGCGGGCAGCGGAGGTGAGTAATCCGAAGCGAATTTATTTCCTGAAGCAGGAGGTGGGGCGGATTCCGTTGAGCAGCCTGGAGCGTACATTACCCCTGTTACTGGAATTAGAGTTTGGCTTGAAGCAAGGAGCAGAACCGATCGCCCTATTACAGACAAAAGTGATCGAACTGTGCCAGTTATACTGAGTTGACTCTTCGATCGAATAAAAATGCTGGGGTTCATCTTTGTCCTCGTCGGTTCGCTGTGCTTGGCGGCACAGAATGTTTTACTCAGAGCGATTTTTTCGGAAAGTTCAATCTTTGGATTCACCGAATGGGGCGGTTTCCTGTCCCCTACCCCTGGACATTCCCTGTTGATGTTGCAAATGCGATCGGCTCTAATGTTCCCCCTGATGCTGCTGATTTCGCCACGAGTCCATCCTGCCACCTGGGCTGATCTCCAGCAGTTAATCCATCCTGAAAACCGATCGCTTTTAAAGCGAGTCTTAGCCAGTAGCGGCTTTTTGTTTATTGCAATGGCGTTGCTGTTTATTGCCCTCGCCCAAATTCCGGCTGGGATTGCCACCGTCCTGTTTTTCACCCATCCCGCCATCACTGTCTTGCTCTCCTGGAAATGGTTTGGCGATCGTCCCTCCCAACTACGTGCCCTTGTCGTCATCACTGTTCTCATGGGTAGCTTTTTAATTACTCCTGGCTTTGCGGGATTGATGGGAGAGGAAGTGCTGTTGGGAGTGATGGCCGCGTTTGGGGCAGGCATCGGCTATTCATTGCAGAGCCTTTTGGCCCAAACTAGCCTCCCTGAACTTCATCCGGCTCCCTTTACGCTAGTCACGTTTGTAGTGATGTTGCTCCTGTCCAGTTTTAGTCTGCTGCTTATCCAGTTGGATGTTAGCCCAGAGATATGGCCAACGCTGTGGGGACTAAGCCTGATTGCCGGACTGCTAACCCTGACGGGGCAACTGTTTTACAACCTGGGAATTCGCTTGACCAGTGCGGCGATCGTCGGCATTGTCGGCATCAGTAACCCAACGTTGACAACCGCTTTGGGCTGGGGGGTGCTGGGTGAAGGGTTGACCGGGCGGCAGCTTGTGGGAATGAGTATGGTAATTTTGGGCGTGGTGGCGTTGAGCCGAGAAAAGACGGGGCGAAGAGACAAACAATAATAAAGAAAAAAGGAAAAATTGCGAAGTTTTGCATCTGTGCTCTAAAGAAATGGAGGAAGCAGGAGAAGCAAGAACCGCAGCAAAGATTCATTCTAAAAGATGGGATGAAGTTCAGGATTCGGAGAGATAGAACAGGAACTTCTCACCTTTAAAATAATTCAAATGAGATCAGACCACTGGTATTTCAGGTTTCGACATTTTTTACCCTGTTATGAACAACGCGCTTAAACTGTTTCGATCCAATACGAACCATATCCTGTCCAGATCTTTGATGGCTGGAACCATTGCTACAGCAAGCCTTTTGTTTGGTTTTGTTCCTACAGTTGAAATTTCGACTGAAACGGTCATACCAGAACTGAGCTTTAGTTATGCTGCCCAAGCCCAAGCCGTTACAGACGAGGAAATTACGAACTATGCCCGATCGGTGTTAGAAATAGAGCCAATTCGTCGCTCTGCCTATGAGCAAATTCGCCAAATTACAGGGTCATCTAACATTCCTAGCATTCAGTGCGATGAACCCAGACGGCTCAATGATCTACCCAGAAATATTCGCCAAATTGCAGTTAGCTACTGTGATCAAGCCAGGGACATCGCCAGACGCAATAACCTGACTATTCGGCGATTCAATGCCATTACGATCGCCCATCAGGAAGATGCTGATTTATCTAACCGGATTCAGCAAGCTATCCTTCAGCTTCAGTAGAAGGGAGGACTGAATGCTGAGCAAGGGTCGGTTTGGATGAAGTCAAGAGTTTTGAGTTTGCAGCCCGCTCAAAACTTAGTTTTTGAGACATTTAAAAATCAAACCATCTAGAAATCAAACCATCAGAAATCAAAGTAGATGTAGGGGGGGGCTTCGTTGGGAGCCAGCAGCCATGCCGCAAACAGGCAGAGCGGAACCAACAAAATTTTGATTGCCCCGTTAAGTTGCAGCTTCAATCCTTTTTGCACAAAGTAAACGATCGCCATGCCAACCATTAACAAACTCAACAGTAGGGCAATGTGCAGACGATCGACCTGCAACGTTTCAACATAAACCTTTTGGGCAAACTGAATATCTGCCGGATGCCCGAACAGCCGTTGCACCACCAAACTAGATTCCCTGAGGTTGGGTAAGCGGAAAAAGATCCAGGAGGTGAACACCATGAGTTGGGTAAGTCCCCAGGCAAGTAAAGTACCGGGAACGCTTTGCCACCAGCTTTGGAGTTGAGGCGATCGTTTGGATAGGACATCCGTTAGGCGATGAACCGCTAAAGCCACCCCATGCAGCACGCCCCACAACACAAAACCCCAGGCCGCTCCATGCCAAATTCCCGCGATCAGCATCACAATTATTAAATTCAGGCAGGTACGCTGTAACCCTTGCCGTGAACCGCCCAACGGGAAGTAAAGATAATTTCGCAGCCATTCACCCAATGTCATATGCCACCGTCGCCAAAAGTCAGCGATGCTGGTGCAAAGATAAGGAAAATTGAAGTTTTGGGGTAAATCAAAGCCCAGCAAAATGGCACTGCCCCGCGCCACATCCACATAGCCGCTAAAGTCGAGATAAAGCTGAAACCCATAGGCAAACGTTGCAATCCATAAATCTGCACTGCCTGCCCGTTCAGCATTGCCAAAAATTAGATTGACAACAGTGGCTAAATGATCGGCGATGAGCAGTTTTTTGATCGCACCACAGGCAATGAGCCAAAGCCCTTCAGTAATTTGACCCGATGCCGGAAACTTGAGGGTTTGCAATTGAGCGGCAAAGGGATGGAAGCGAGTAATGGGCCCAGAAATGAGCTTGGCAAAGAACAGCTTGTAGGAAAAGAACTTCAAAAAATCATGGGTTGCTGGGGCCCCTCGGTGCACATCTACTAAGTACGCAATGCACTCAAAGGTAAAAAAGCTTATCCCCAAGGGAGCAATCAGGTTCGATCGCACCCAACTTGCCTGATCCTGCACGACGGGCAAATTAAACCAACCGCCGATCGAATCCAATACAAACGGCACATACTTAAACCCCAGCAGCAGCAATAGATTGAGGATAATTCCTAACCACAGCACCTTTAGTCGCCGCCGATCCCAGTCTTGCTGGGCAAACTGCCACTGCTCATTCTCAATCCGCCAATCCATTGGAGAGCCGATCGCCCGCCCAATGTAAAACGTTACCAAACTCATCATCAAAAACAGCGGCACATACTGAATCTGCAACGAGCTATAAAACACCAAACTTGCCACCAGCAAGATCCATAGCCGCAGCGATCGGCCTTCTACTGACCAGTAGATGCCCAATACGCTGAGGAGAAAGAGTCCGTAAATGATGGAGATGAAGGTCATTGGGAGGG
>PVWD01000263.1 GCA_003003615.1 filamentous cyanobacterium CCP2
TCCCAACTCAGACGAATTCAGCCAAGCCCTTGCCGATTTGCAAGTTGCAGCCACCATTTTAGAACCCTACTCCCAGGGAATGCTACTGGCGATCGATCGGTTTACAGAAAGTCGTCCAGCCAGTGCGGATTGAGCAAGGATTTTGATATTTGTGGAGACATACCCAAAAGAATCACTCACCCGCAGCGTTTAGGACAGTTACATACAACGGATGACTCACCCGAAAGTTAGCTTCCTCAATCAATTGATCCATCAACGGTTTAACGGATGGAATTAGACCGTTGCGTTTCGCTTGCAATAGCACACCCAATCATCCAATGATGTTGAGTTTGTAATTCGCAGCCAACGCCCTACCACGACGCTCATCCATCAGAAGCAGGTCTGCTTTCAGTTCCAGTGCCAATGCGATCGCTTCAGCTTCACCCAAATCAATCTCATCTTGGCTACTTTGAAAATTGATGACATCTTGAGTATCAGCGACGATTTGAGTTTGAATCCAGGAGAGCGTTTGGACTTCAACTGCGCCAGGGACAGTTTTATCAACCGATACCATTTCGTTGTAAACAGCTACAGGAATAACAATCGTTGTATAAAGCTGACGCAACAGTTCTAACTGACCAATTGCAGCGAGGTTAGTGATGGGTGAGGTATCACTAATAACGATCACAGCAAACCCAAAGACTGTAAGGTTTGAATGTCTGATTGAAATTCTTCTACGTCGTAATTAATGCACAGTCCTCGTTTTGCCAATTCGTCCTGAAACTGAAGAACCGTTAATCCAGTCCAGGCACGAACTTTGCCGCTGCTGATTCTTTGTTGTTTATACAACATGATGGCAATTTCTAGTTTTAATTCATCCTCCGTCATTTTAGTTGCTCGGAGAATGTCATCAGGAATCAGAACACTCATTGTTTTTGTGATAGGAAGTGGCTATCTCAATTTAAGGATAAGCGATCTTCAATAAGGTGGGGAATGTGGGGAACGATCGAGGGTTTCCGGTTCCAATCCGAGAATGATCGTTCCCGTGACGTGGTGTTTTTGGTCATTCAGGTAGGCGATCGTCCAGCTTTGGTGCAGCAGAGGGGGCAAAATGCCCACCCCACAAGAAATTTGGGCACTGAACAAGCTAAAGGAAATGGGTTGATTTCCACAGCGTAGTTATCTTGTCTGCCAGTGGTACTTGCCAACCAGCAAAATTGGGATGCCTCCTAAGGCACAATCAACACCGGACAGGGCGACAAATTAATTACCCGATTCGTCACACTATCCGCCATGCCTTCCTCCGTTAGCCCCAATCCCCGGCAGCCCATAATGATCAGGTTTGCCCCAATCTCATCAGCAACGTCACAAATCACGAAAGCAGGCTTGCCTTCCCGCTCCAACACCTCCGCCTCAATGCCATGATTGCGAAATGCCGCCTTCGCACTTTCCAATAGTTCTGCGATCGCCTCCGGGGAAGACATGACTTTTTCTGTTGCCGAGTCAGCTTCCTCAGGCGATTCAACCACCGATAAAATAATCAGCCGACTTTGATAGGTTTTCACCACCTCTGCCACCGTATCGGCAGCCTCACGAGACTCACGGCTTTCATCAACCGGAAAGAGAACAGTCTTAAACATGGAGTGCCTCACAATGTAGAAATGGAAACTTGTCCTTCATCTCACCCTTCATTTCTCATCCTTCATCCTTTCAGTCGCTTCGCATCCCAGGCTACAGAATTTTTTAAAGATTCTCGCATTGAATTTTATCTTTTCTCTCCATAATGATCCCTCTCGCCGTACAATATCCAATAGGTAAAAAGACTCATTCGGGGGGTTCCAGTGTCAAAGAAAACCGTAGCAAGTCTATCGGCAGCAGATTTGACGGGTAAGCGGGTGCTTGTCCGGGCGGATTTCAACGTGCCTCTGGACGACCAGGGCAACATCACAGATGACACACGGATTCGGGCGGCATTGCCAACCATCCAATACCTGACCTCTAACGGGGCAAAGGTCATTCTTTCCAGCCACTTTGGTCGTCCCAAAGGGAAAGTTGTGGACAGTATGCGTTTGACTCCGGTCGCAAAGCGGTTATCTGAACTGCTGGGGCAGGATGTGATCAAGTGTGATGACTGTATCGGGGATGCGGTATCCAGCGCGATCGGCGGGATGCAGAACGGGCAGGTGGCCTTGCTGGAGAACGTTCGTTTCTATGCGGAAGAAGAAAAGAACGATCCAGAGTTTGCCAAGAAGCTAGCAGCAAATGCCGATCTCTACGTGAACGATGCTTTTGGGACGGCACACCGGGCCCATGCGTCAACGGAAGGCGTAACGCACTATCTGAAACCCTCCGTCGCAGGCTACTTGATCGAAAAAGAATTGCAGTACCTCCAAAATGCGATCGAAAATCCGCAGCGGCCGTTGGCTGCCATCATCGGCGGTTCCAAGGTATCCAGCAAAATTACAGTGATTGAGGCATTGCTAGAGAAGGTAGACAAGCTGCTGATTGGCGGCGGCATGATCTTCACCTTTTACAAAGCTCGTGGTTTGAGTGTCGGCAAATCTTTGGTGGAGGATGACTTCATTGAATTGGCGAAAAAGCTGGAAGCGAAAGCAAAGGAAAAAGGTGTTGCCCTACTCCTGCCCACCGATGTTGTCATTGCCGACAACTTCGCAGCAGATGCCAACGCCCAAACCGTCAGCGTTGAAAGCATTCCCGATGGCTGGATGGGTCTGGACATTGGATCGGAATCCGTGAAGCAGTTTCAGGAAGCTCTGGCAGACTGTAAGGCGGTCGTCTGGAATGGCCCAATGGGCGTGTTTGAGTTTGATCAGTTTGCAAAAGGCACTGAGGCGATCGCCCGTACCCTGGCTGAAATCACCAAGCCCGGAGCGACAACCATCATTGGGGGTGGAGACTCGGTGGCTGCCGTTGAGAAAGTAGGTGTGGCCGACCAAATGAGCCATATTTCAACGGGCGGTGGAGCCAGCCTGGAACTGCTGGAAGGAAAAACGCTGCCCGGTATTGCAGCATTGGACGAAGCCTAAAGCTCAGGGGCATCGCGTGCCTTTAGTACAATCCTCTAGAGAGTGAAGATTACAAACAGTTTGGTTTGGGGTGGTTGATGAGATCACCCCTTTTTGTTTAAGTCCTGGCCATTTCACTGGCAAACTAAATGATCGAACTGCGGCATTTGCGCTACTTTATGGCTGTTGCGGAAGAACTGCATTTTGGCCGGGCGGCTGAAAAGTTGCACATGGCTCAGCCTCCTTTAAGCCAGCAAATTCGGCAGTTAGAAAATGAGTTAGGGTTTCAACTGTTTTACCGAACGAAGCGCAGTGTGGCTTTAACCGAAGCAGGGCAGGTGTTTTTGGTGGAATGCCAGCGCATCTTTCGGCAGTTAGAGCAAGCGATTCAAACCGGACGGCAGGTGAGCCGAGGGGAACAAGGACAACTGGTGATTGGGTTTGTCAGTTCAGCGGCTTATAATGTGCTGCCCGAAATTTTGCGATCGTTTCGTTTGGCAGTCCCTGATGTGCGCTTAGAACTCCACGAACTGACCACCGATCAGCAAATCCAGTGGCTCCAGGAAGGGCGAATGGATGTGGGGCTGGTGCGTCCGCCCGTGGATGAATCTAAATTTGGCTTGCTGTCTGTGATTCAGGAACCGTTGGTCGTGGCGTTGCCCGAAACTCATCCATTGGCGGGGCAGGAGTTGGTGTCACTGGTGAGCTTGATCAGTGAACCATTTGTGCTGTTTCCACGTCCTCTGGCTCCCGGTTTATATGACCAAATTATTAGCCTTTGCCATCAGGGAGGGTTTAGCCCGAATGTGGTGCAGGAAGCGATTCAAATGCAAACGATCGTTAGCTTGGTGGCAGCCGAAATTGGCATTGCGATCGTCCCGCTTTCCCTACAAAATCTTCAGCGAACCGGGGTTGTATATAAGCCGTTGCAGGAACCAACTCCCCAAGCCTCGATCGCTCTGGTTTGGCGACGGGAAGATACCTCTCCGACAGTGCATCGGTTTCTGGCGATCGTCCGTTCTTTCCTGACCTGAGCCACCATCAAGCCACTTGCCGCCGCACCAACTGAGCAAACAATCCAGGCTGATTGGCTAACTGCTCAAAGTTGCCCTGCTGTACCACGCGGCCCGCCTGCAAAACGTAAATGCGATCGGCGTTGCGAATGGTGCTGAGACGGTGGGCGATGACGACTCGCGTCACATTCAGCTGTTCTAAACTTTGGCTGACGATCGCCTGGGTTTTGTTGTCCAGGGCACTTGTGGCTTCATCAAATAGGAGAATTCGTGGTTTCAAGGCTAACGCACGGGCAATAATCAGTCGCTGCCGTTGTCCCCCGGAGAGATTCGAGCCGCCTTCACTCACTAGGGTATGCATCTGCATGGGCATCGCTCTGACATCGGCCGCAAACCCGCTCATCTCCGCCGCCGCCCAGGCTTCGTCCAGTGTAATTAAGGCACCACTGGCAATATTTTCAAAAATTGAGCCTGCATTCATGCGGCTATTTTGCAAAACAACGCCCAATTGCCGTCGAACGGCGGCCACATCCAGCCCCATCAAATCTTGCCCATCGTAGTAAACCGTCCCAGAAATCGGCGTTTCAAAGCCCAAGAGCAGTCGCAGAATCGTAGATTTACCGCTTCCCGATGGCCCGACAAAGGCAATGAATTCACCGGGTTTCGCCTCGATCGTGACATCATCCAGGTTGAGGGAGCCTTCCTCACGGTAGCGAAACGAAACGTGATCCACATGAATGGTTCCAGATAAGCGTCCTGGATCGGCTTTGTTACAGTCTACTTCTGGCTGGGCCGTTAGGATGGGTTGCGATCGTTGCCAAAGGGGAATCACATCCAACACTTCGATGAAAGTATTGCTGAGACTGGTGACACCGCTAATAAAGATGCCGAATGCAACGCTGAAGGCTAAAAAGATACCCGTTGACAAAGCAACTCCATCGGGATCAATTAAGCTGCTGGATAGCCAGAACAACGCCACGGTGGTAATGGTTGGCATGACGGTGTTAAACAAATTTACCGTGTCTTCCAGTCGCTGCGTACTCAGCAAAAGCTGAAGTTGCTGAGTGTATTTCTGTCCCCAATGGGCAAAGGCGCGTTCCTCTACTCCGGCAATTCGTAGCTTCGGGACAGCATTCATTAACTGCACCATCAAGCCAAAAATTTCGCCTTCCATTTCCATGAGTGGACGATTTTTGCGAATGAGCAGAAAGCCTGAAATGCTTGTAAACACCAGCACCACGAGGGCAAGCAGTAAAGCTAAACTGGCGAGTTGGGGACTGTAGTAGAATAAAAGTCCCAGGTTTAGAAGTGCGAAAAAGCTGGTAAAAATGGTTTGCAAGGCCGTTCCACTCAGCTTTCGCCGAATCGCTCCAATTCCTGACACTCTGGAGTTCAGATCGCCTGTCGAATAGTCTCGAAAGAAGCTGGTTTTTAGCTTCAACAATCGATCCCAAACGGCTGCTTGCAGGGTTGCATCTGAACCGGATTCTATTCGCATCGTGGCGATCGCCTGAGCCAAATGAAAGCTTGCCCCCCCAAAGGCCGCCGCCACCAGTCCGAAGCCCACCTGCACCAGCAAACCCGAATTGCCGTAAGGAATTGCCTGATCCACCAAAATCGCCGTCCCTTGTGGAACTAGCATTCCCAGCAGGGTCGCTGCAACGCCTGTCAGGAGAATCATCAGAATATCTCGCCCTCGCCCTTGAATCGTAAATTTGAGTAGGCTAACGGCATTGAGTAAGCCATCGGGCAACGGGCGGTAAAACACAAAGGCAACGGGGTCAAGCGTGCGGGCGATCGTTTCATCAACTGGAACTCTGGCCCTACCTGCCGGATGCCCTGGAGGATGAGCACCATTTATTGCAGAAAGGTCTGCGGGTTCTGAATCAACCTGCGCCGGATCAAGCTGTGCTGGATCAAACAGTTCATAGCGGGTATTGCCAACGGGCAACAATGCCACCGGATGCTGACCCATGTGAGTGTATGCCAGAATCGGGCCGCTATCCTGTTGCCACCACCGATCGCGCAATAGCACCCGTCGCAACCGCAACCGAGACGCACGAGCGATCGCCTCCAGGGGTTCCTTGATCCGGTTGAGATCTTCTGACTTAGCAGGTGGATTGATCGTGACTCCCAATGCCTTTCCAACGGCCCCTGCTGCAATGAGTAACGGTGATTCGGTTTCAAACCAGCGATCGGCTTGAGGACTGAGAACAGATGCCAGATTACGAATTGTTTGTTGCGTGACTTGATGATTAAAATTTTGCTGTTCCTGGAATTGCAGTAGGGCTTGCTGTGTTTCCTGTTCGCGAATGAATTGAAGATAGCGCAGGAAATAAGAATGGAATTGGGGTAGACCATTGACGAGAACTTTCCAGGTTTCTACTTCAGCCGTGCCTCTGGCAAACAGTTCCAGGTGATCAGCTGCTTCAATGCACATGCCCTTGCCGAGCGGAATGCAGGGAGTATCCGGATTCAAAATTAAGTCTGGATGTCCCAACCACTTTGCTTGTCCCTGCTGAATTCTAACCCACATCACCTGATTTTTAGGCGGCTGATAAACTTGTCCTTCTAGCAGAGACAGATAGTGAACAAACGGGGGAGGATCGATCGATCGGGGCTGAGGCAAACCGTTGACCTGCCCAAACTTGTGAACCCAACCTTCGATGAGTTGCTGCATTTCCGGCGTATGGACTTGGCAATCAAGTAAAGTTGATGAGAGTTTAGTGGGTTCTAGCGGTACGGCAATGATGCCGAGTTGTTCGTCCTGATCCAGCTTCATGCCAAAGAGAGCTTCACCGGAATAAACATTAAAAAGATGACGACGATCGCCTGCAATCACACCTTGTTTAACTAGAACAGTGAATAACGCAAGAGAGCCAGATTGAACGAGCCAAACCTGTCGTGGATCATTTAATAAAAGCGGTTCATTACCGCTAATCTGATGCCAACTTGTTTCAGTTAATTGCATGATATCCATAGAACATTCACTCTACTCGGATAAAGCTTCTCCAGCATCACGAACCAGTTGGGCATACTGTCCTGACTGCTGCCACAATGTTTCATGGGTTCCCCGTTGTACGACCTTGCCCCGTTCCAGCACAATGATTTCATCGGCATCGCGAATTGTACTCAACCGATGCGCCACAATGATGCAGGTGCAGCCCCGCTGCCGCAATTTTAGGTCGATCGCTTTTTCCGTTTCAGTATCCAAGGCACTTGTCGCTTCGTCCATAATTAAAATGGCAGGGTTGTTGACCAATGCTCTGGCAATTTCCAAGCGTTGTCGTTGTCCCCCACTGAGGTTAACGGCTCCTTCCAACAGTTGGGCATCATAACCGCCGGGAATGGAAAGAATCACGTCATGAATGGCAGCATCCTGACAGGCTTGGTGCAATACACGATCGGGAATGGTCGCGTCCCACAGGGTTAAATTCTCGCGAATCGTGCCTCCAAAAAGCAAAATATCCTGTTCAATGACAGCGATCGAATGGGTCAAAACCGGACGTGGAATCTGGCTTCTGGCAATTTGATCAAAGCAAATTTCTCCTGACCAGGGTTCATACAATCCAGCAATAATCTTCGCGACGGTAGATTTACCTGAACCACTACCCCCCACCAAGGCAACGCGCTGCCCCGGCTGAATGGAAAGACTAAAGTTTTCAATTAAGGGAGCTTCCAGAGGGCTATAGCCAAAGGTGATGTTTTTCAGGTCAATGTACCCCTGCAAGCGGGGATTCGTGATCGGTTCTTGGGGCGATCGTTCCACCGAGAGGACAGTTAACTGAGCATCCACCTCATTGGTCAGGACATCATCCAATCGCTGTAGGTTGCCCTGTAAGGTTTGTAGCGTACTGCCAAATTGCACGAGCCGGTTTACAGGTTGTTGGAAGCTGTGGGTTAAAAGCTGGAAGGCAACGAGCATACCGATACTCAAGCTGCCATCAATGACGCGCCAACCGCCAATCACCAGCAAAGAGGCTGCCGTTAGGGCCGACAGTAGGGAAGGTAAAACGTTTAAGACTCGGTTAATTAAGCCTAATTCTTGCTGGGCATTGATGGCTTTTGTGTAGTAGCCCACCCATCGTGCAAAAAAGTCTGACTCTAGCCCAGAGGCTTTGAGGGTTTCCATGCTTTGTAACCCTGCAATAGATACTCCAGAGGCTTTACCATACTCCTGGTTGAGCCTGAGGTTTGCATCCACTCGCTGACGAGACACCCACTGTAGCGTAATGACGTTAATGACCGCAAAAAAGATAACAACGATCGTTAAAACCACATCGTACTGAAACATGACGATCGCAAAAAAGATCACCATGAACGCGCTAATTACCGTGATTGTTAAACGTCCTGACAGAACATCCGCCACTTCATCATTCAGCCGAATCCGACTGCTAATTTCCCCAGCAAACCGTTGAGCATAAAAGCTAACCGGCAAACGCAACACATGCCAGACAAATCGGCTTGACATCCCCACTGATAATTTGATCTTTAAAGCACGTAAATATTGCAGTTGCAGGAGGGTTAACAATCCCTGAAGCCCAATCGTGAGCATCATGCCCAAAAACAAGTAGGGTAGCCAGTTTAGCCTGCCCTCCATTAGCACATTGTCGATAAAAATTTGGCTGAAAGCGGGAATCACCAGGCTGGGCACAACGAGCAAAAAGCTAGCCAAAATGCAGTAGAGTAACGCTCCTCTGGAATGACGTAAACGCTGTGCTAATGCCAAAATAATACTGGGTTTTTGTCCTCCTGGCTGAAAGGTTTCCCCTGGCTCCATGACCAACACAACGCCGGTATACCCTTCGTCAAATTCCTGGGCAGAAACCGTTCTTGCTCCCAGAGCCGGATCATTTAGATAAACCCGATCGCGTCCAAACCCTTCAACGACTAGAAAATGGTTGAAATGCCAAAATACGATGAACGGAGGACGCAGTTTAGATAAATCCTCCAGATTTTTTTTAAAGCCTTTTGCCACCATGCCATAATTTCTGGCAGCTCTCAGAATGTTGGCCGCAGTCACCCCATCCCGCGAAACACCGCATGCCTGACGCAGTTCTGCCAAAGGCACAATTCGGTGGTAATAACCCAAAAGGATTCCCAACGCTGCCGCACCGCATTCAACGGCTTCCATTTGCAAAACAGTCGGCGTTTTCACTCGACGCTGCTTCTTGGGCGGGGGTCGCAGGGAGCGTAAGG
>PVWD01000264.1 GCA_003003615.1 filamentous cyanobacterium CCP2
GTTCACCTCAAACAAAGCATCAGCCCGAACATCATACCGTTGGGCTAGGTCTCGCCAGGTTGTTCCCGGTGGAACGTTCACCCGGATGCCGTTAAAGGGCGGAATGGTGAGTTCTGTGCCAACAGCAGGCTGTCCACTCTGGAGGGCAGGGTTGAAGCCCAGCAGCGTGGCTGGAATCAAATTATATTGTTGGGCAATGCTATCTACGGTTTCACCCGGAGCGATCGAATGGCGAGTCAGTCTGGACAGGGCAGGGGGTGGGCAGGCTGATTCCTCTGGGGCTTGAGCAACGCTGGTAAAGTCTTCCTGGTACTCTAGGTGATCGATCGTACCGGCCGGTGCTTTGGGAGCAGGAGCCGCATTGCCCACCAGACTCGCAAAGCCAAACCCGGCAAAACAAGGCAAAATAGGGGTGAGGGAAAATATAAGTCGATAAAAAGGCGTTATCTTCATCCCTGATTCCTGATCCTATCTGTGACTAAAATTCTGACAAATTTTGGGGCAAGTTAGCGAAGAAGGTTACATTGCTTGTAAGGTCTAATTGCTTGTTCGGTTTTACTGGTTCTAATTCAGGATGGATTTGGCTAGATTAGGGCCGTCAGGTTGGATGATTCGCGTCAGGCGGTAGCTTTTTGTACAATAGCAATTTCGCCTTGAATAAGGGAAAAACCATATGAGTAGAGCAATTCAGCACATTAGCATTTATGCCATGCTTCTGGCGATCGGGGGTGGTATTGGTTGGGCGGGTAGCCGTCAGCTTGGTCTTGCTGAACGCTCTGTGGCTCAAGATGAAGAATCTGCACCCGTTGCCGTTGATGTTTCCGTCCGAGAGACACCGATCGCCCAGGCTCCTGCCCCAACGTTTGAGCAAATTAATCAAAACTTTATTGCTGAAGCCGCAGAAAAAGTGGGCCCGGCTGTTGTCCGCATTGACTCTTCACGGACAGTCAGCGGGATTCCTGACCCCCTCCGTCGCTTTTTCGGGGATGATTCTCCGTTGCCCCCTTCCCGCGAACGAGTCGAGCAAGGTACAGGCTCAGGCTTTATTTTGACCTCGGATGGCCGCATTGTCACGAATGCCCATGTGGTTGAGGGGTCAAGCACGGTTACGGTCACGCTGCGGGATGGCCGCACCTATGAAGGAGAAGTGTTAGGCGTTGACAATATTACGGATGTGGCAGCGATCAAAATTGATGCTGAAGAGTTGCCCGTTGTGACATTGGGAAAATCCGATGAATTAATTCCTGGACAGTGGGCCATTGCGATCGGTAATCCCCTTGGTTTAGACAACACGGTGACGGCCGGAATTATCAGTGCCACAGGTCGATCGAGTTCAGATGTGGGCATTCCCGATCGCCGAGTTCGCTTCATCCAAACCGATGCCGCCATTAATCCTGGCAATTCAGGTGGGCCATTGCTAAACGATCGGGGTGAAGTCATCGGCATTAACACTGCTATTCGGGCAGATGCTCAGGGGCTGGGCTTTGCCATTCCCATTGAGACAGCATCTCGCATTGCGGATCAGCTTTTTGACAAAGGTCGGGCGGAGCATCCATATTTGGGCATTCAAATGGTGGATCTTAGCCCTGAGTTGAAGGAGCAAATTAACCAAGAGCGCAGAGTAGAGATTACGCTGACTGAGGATGAGGGGGTTTTAATCCTTCAGGTTGTCCAAAATTCACCGGCTGCGAGTGCGGGTCTGCGTCCTGGAGATATTATTCGTCGGGTTAATAATGTTGAAGTGCGAACCGCTTCGGATGTTCAGGAACAAGTTGAACTCAGCAATGTGGGTGAGCAAGTGTCCGTTGAAATTCAGCGTGGGGAAGAGGTGCAGGTGCTTGAAGTTCGCCCAACCGCCTTCCCAGATAGCTGATTTTCCCAATCGCTGATATCGCTGATTTAGCTAATTTTTCATCACTAGCCGCTCTTCACCCTGATTCACCAACTCATACTTATGCCTAGAGACTTTCAAGGTTGCGGTCAGCGGATTTCGATCGTGGGTACAACTGGCTCAGGTAAAACAACTTTAGCGCGACAGGTTGCTCAGCGTTTGCAGATTCGCCATGTTGAGTTAGATGCCCTCCATTGGGAACCTAACTGGACAGCCGTTTCCGATGAAGTCTTTCAAGCGCGAGTGATGGACGCTTTAAAGGGTGATTGCTGGGTTGTAGACGGCAATTACAGCGAAGTGCGTGACCTCATCTGGAGGCAGGCGGATACGGTTGTATTTCTAGACTATTCTTTCTGGCTAGTCTTGGGGAGGCTGCTACGACGGACATGGCGACGATCGCTACAGCAGGAAGAGCTTTGGAATGGTAACCGGGAAACATTCCGAAAATCGTTTTTCAGCCAAGAGTCAATCTTGTTATGGATGCTGCAAACCTATCCACAGAGACGCAAAAAGTACCCTGCCCTCTTGCAGCGATCGGAATATGCACATTTATCAGTGATCCATTTACGATCGCCCAAAATGGCAGGTGAATGGCTATCACATTTAAGGGTGGGCTAAATGAATGGTTCAACCTTAAGGCGCAGAGAAATCAAATTCTATCTTCAGCCACAGCACTGAAATTTAGTTGAAATTCAGGGGTTGAAGCTAATCATCAGAGCCAAACGGCTCACTTTCACCCATATCAAAGCTTAAAGAAGCAGACCCCCGAATGCTGGACTCCAACTCCATGCGCTGTTCCATTCGCCGCAGGAAGTATCCCGTCATCATGGCAGAAGCCAGCAAACCTGCTAGGTTTTCCCGATCGGTTGTAACCTGCACATTAAACGCTTCCGACGGTAACACGCCGACCAATCCTTGAACGTTTTGAGAGATAATCTGCTTAATTTCAGGGCTAACAGATTTAGCAACTCTTGCCAAAACTTCAGGAGATTGGTGCTGAAGGTACTTCAACAACTGATTCGCCTGACCCTCTTCGATCTCACCACCGAAGAATTCAAAATTGTCAGGGTTAAAAACCATAGTCGCTTTGGATTCCTAAAAAATGTTACAGATACCATTGTCTATTGTGACATTGATACTGACTGGTGTAACCAGATAATCCTAACTTAGCATTCTTACCTACGGATCGCACACCCCACAAGGGGCAGCCTGGAGGTCAATTAATTTTGCTGAACCGATGGGCCAGAAGGGCTGGGTAGCTTATCAACTTGGAAGTATTGGTTAAACTTATCTGTCACCTGGAGCCAGTACGATCGCCCGTCAGATTGTCTCCGTTTCTTAACAAATCCCAGACTCACTAACTCTTGGACGTGTTGATAGGCTCCTGAACCCCGTAGTTCTACGAGGGCTGTTTGGGTAATTGATCCTTTCAGGGCGATCGCTGCTAGCGTTCGGAGTGCCCCCACGCCCAAATCGACGGGAACCAGGGTTTGAACCAAGTCTTGATAGGTTTCTCGCAGTTGTAAGCAGTACCCGTTTGGCGTTTCAACGACTTCCAGGGCACTGTCTCGGTGGGCATAGTCTGCCATCAGTTCTATTAGCCCTTCTTCAATCGTTTCTCGATCGCACCGTGCATACTCTGCAAGTTTGGCGATTGTAAGAGGCTGCGCCTTCAGGTAAAGGATTGCTTCAATTCGACTGGCAAGACGCGACATGACAACAGATACCATTGATCAAACCTCAATCAACCTCAACGCCCAGGCTAAATTCCTCTGAGTGTACTGTATGTTTCTCTAAAAAACACAGCCGCCTTACAGGATTCATCACAGGATTCATCAATTTAGCATTTGCCCTTTGCAGCGTTTCAGCGTAGAGGCAAGAGGAACGATTGGGGAACTTGGTTCTAGTCTAGATTTCGGCCGGTCAACTCCACAAAAATATCTTCCAGGTTAGAAGGACGAACCATCATTCCGGTTTTGTCGGGCTGCTGTTCCAGGTAGGCTTTTGCATCCTGCATTGTGGGAAAAAATTGATAATCCCACCGATCGCCGTTTTGCTTCATCAGTAAGCCTTCCCCGTGTCGTTGGCGAAATTCCTCCAGGGTTCCCAGTTCAATCAAGCTGCCACTGTCCATAATGCCAATGCGGTGGCACAGATATTCCACTTCTTCCATGTAGTGGGTGGTCAGCAAAATCGTCATGCCTTGCTGGTTTAAGCCTTTAATAATTTCCCAAAGACGACGACGAGTTTGGGGATCAAGCCCGACGGTGGGTTCGTCCAGGAACAAAATTTGCGGTTGGTGAAGCAGGGCACGGGCAATTTGCAGCCGCCGTTTCATGCCGCCGGAGAGAGTTTTTACCAGATCATTTCGGCGATCGGCGAGTTCCACATACTCCAACCAGCGAACGATTTCTTTTTCACGATTAGATTTAGGAATGTGGTGCATTCGCCCATGAAATTCCATGTTTTCCCAAACGGTGAGATCCATATCAACGCTGGTTTGCTGAAGTACCACGCCAATCTGCTTCTTCACGCCAAACGGTTGGCGGATGACATCGTACCCAGCCACAACAATTTCTCCCTGAGTGGGCTGAGTCAGCGTGGTTAACATCCGGATCGTCGTCGATTTACCTGCCCCGTTTGGGCCTAATAATCCAAAGACTTCTCCAGGTTCAATGGTGAGGGAGAGGTCATTGACGACAGGGACGTTGTTATAGACCTTATGAACGCATTGGATGGCAACTGCGGCAGTCATACTAAACCAAGAAACTAAATGAAGAGAACTTAATCTCAAGTTACAATAGTCCGATCGGTTCTGCCTATGGAAGATGCCAGTTCGTAGGGGCAGGTTGAGCAGAACACTTGATGATGTAAGTGTTCACAGAACAACAAAACCCACCAAGAGGTTTAGCTGATTGAATTTCCTTCGCCTCTAGCATCTAAAGAAGCCACAAACGTTTCGCAGAACGTTCACTCCCTGGTCAACCGTGCTGAGTACGGTACTAATGTCGGTGATGGTATCGCGAGGATCAGGTTCGGTGCTGGCAACAAATGGGGTTCCCATTTCAGGAGGTGGGGTGTTGTCAACTTGAACGTTTAAATAAATGCCAGCTTGGGGAGCCAATTGTAAATAGGTGGTGATGGGAATGGAATAGTTAAACCCGCTGGGAATCAGTGATGCCAATGCTCCGGCATCTTGTTCAGGCAAACTCAAAACGTTGGCAATGCGGTTTGAATCTGCGACTCCGCCTAGTCCATGAATTGCCACAACCCGCCCAGCAGTATCAAATACCGGCCCACCACTCATTCCAGGACGGGTCACGTTGGTGTAGGCAATTTGATAGCCCCGAACAGGCTGCGGCAGGATTGCAGAAATTCCACCACCGCTAAACTGACGAGTTAATTGCCCAAGGGAGGCAGTCGGCCAGCCGGAAACAAACACCTCTTGCCCTTCTTGGCTTTGTGCTGTGCTGAGTTTGGCGATCGGATATTCATTGTCGCTGGTAAATTCGACGATGGCCAGATCCACTCCATTGGGTAAGGCTCTAATGGCATCAGAGTTAACTGGGTGTGCCTGTTGATCGGCGGTAATAATTTTGTGGTCGCTCTGGTTAACGACAACGTGGTAGTTGGTTAAAACGTAGTAGGTATCGCCATTCTGGGCAATGATGACTCCAGAGCCGTGGCCATTGTCTCCGTAGATCAGCACCGTCACTTCTCGTGCAATATTGTTGATTTCACTTCCGCTGAGCGCGTTGGCCGCTTGAGGCAGTGTGACGACCAATGCACTGGTGATTGCTAAGCCCGTCAAAATTCCAGGAAGCTCTCTATGGAAATACATAGACGATACCGACTCCTCATTTAATATACGTAGTTACTCTTATTCCTCAAGACCTGAACTGTAAATTCCGTAAACCCTGCAATTGTGCCCTCTGTAAGAACTTTTTAATATGCCCCCAGTTTTACCCTGCAATTTTCTTTTGGTTTATCGTTGAAGCACCATACAAATGGTAAGGCAGAAAATGTGGAATATACGGAAATTCTAGTTCGATCGCTTTTGCTCAGGAATTCATTTCAGCAAAGAAGAAATTTTTGACAATGCGTTACATTGATTGCCGTAAAGACGATCGCATTCGACGATCGCATTCAAAGATATCGTCCTACGCAAGCACGTTAAGACAGTTCCGTAATGCTAAACCTATCCGTTTTGGGTTTCAGTCACCTGAGATTGTCCTAACCTTTTCATCTGTTGCCATATCTTTCGTTATCTTGCATTTGTTTAAAACTTTCCGGATAGTTCTCGGTCGTTGCTAATTCCGGCGGTATAAAAAAGATAAGCTGTTCCTGCGAGAGAGTCATGGTGCGCTGGCTAATTCCCCACGCAACGGTTGCGCTTCACGCAATTGTTTTAACCATTGCAATTGCCCTAACCTCACAACTGACAGATGGGCCAACGTTCCTCCGCCTGAGTTTTAACAGGCTTGGTTTGGGTAGACGAGTTATGTCTGCTGATCCCCCTGTTCAGATTCCTCAAGCTCAAGACCCCAGCCTGGATGAGCCCGAGTCCTAGTTTTTTTAACATCTGAGTTTGTATCTGGATACCATTGGTAGTCCCGCAGACTAATTTTTCCAGATGCATTAAACACAACGCCCTCCTGTTCCAGCAACGATTGCTGCAAATCGTCTGACCCTTGCCGAAACGGAGACTGCGAAATTTCTCCCTTTGCATTAATTACTCGATGCCAGGGCACATCTGACCCAATTGTGTCCACCCGATACAGTGCATATCCCACTAGCCTTGCTCGACGGGGTAAATTTGCTAGGTCGGCCACTTGCCCGTAGGTTGCCACCTTTCCAAAGGGAATCTGCCGGACAACCGTGTAAATTGCCTCGTAGGTAGACATTCAACCTCCTGGGATTTTAGATTTAACGAACTTCCACCCTGACAGTGCAGTGCTGAATTTTGCGTTTCTAAAATTTTGAGCCGCTTCATGTGACTTCATATGTCTTATGCACTAGGATAATTAACCTTGGTATGCTCAAATTAGCTTTGGTAAATCAGCATCGTGGCACAGGCTTCTCCGCCTTTACGGCAACTCATTCATCAACTTTGGCAGTTTCTTGATGCTCTGCTGGAGGCTCCTATTTTCAAAACGGTGAGCCGCCGCGTGGAATTGTCAAAGGGTTGGCTTTTAGGATTGGCTATCCTGCTACTACTGCTGCTGTGGCATTGGCAGTTGGTGGTGTCTGGTGGCGCGGGTTTGGCTGTCATGCTGGTTGTTTATTTGGTGCAGCAAGGGCAGTGGCAGGTTCCTAAAATCGACTGGCGGCAGATGTGGAGCCGATCGAACCGTCCATTAACCTTGGGAGCTGTGGGCGGTGTAGTTGCCTGTTTCAGCACCTATTTGACGATCGCCATTTGGCAAGAAACGGCAGGTTCCTGGCTGGCAAAGGGCATTATTTTAGAAGGGTTTGGGATTTTAACAATATTAGGTTTATGTCTGTGGCAAATCATGGTAAGGCAGGCTGATGATGGGGCTGGCAAGGCTTCCAAAACCGAAACCAGTTCCCTGCTGGCAGATTTGGCCAATCCTGACGCTGTGGCACGGCTCATTGCCATTCGTTGCCTGACTCAACAGGTTGCTGCCAACCCTTCCGGTTCAACTTCCGCAAACACAAAGTCTCCTTGCCTCCCTCCAGACCACCTAGCAGATTGCTTCCGGCTCATGCTCAACCGCGAAACCGAGCCGATCGTCTGTCGGGCTTTAGTAGAAAGCCTGAAAAGTTTGAAACAGCATCAATCGTGCAGCACACCAGAGGCAACCCGCCAACTTCAGGGCAGCCATTCCATCTGCTTCGCGCCAAAGACCAGCGAAAAGACTCAGGTTTCTTAGTCTCCAGCAGCTTGGCGATTGGTGGGTAAAGCGTCTTTAGCAGAAAGCCCGTTCCCCTGAGAGCCAAAAAACCAGAGGGCAGCAGCGGCTTCTGCTCGTGTGACTGGCTTTTGCGGTTGGAACAGCGTTGTGTAGCCAAAGGCGCGGCGAATGTTGGACAGATCGCCGTTTTGGAAGTCTGCCAACACCGCCCGAAGAGCCTCTGGACTAATGCGAGCCGTATCCTGAAAGCCCCAGGTTTGCTGTACTGCGTCGATCGAGGCATTGGGGAGAGCTTGCCGGGAGTCGATCGGTGCTTTCCAAAGAATCAAATCTTCGCGGGTGAGGGGGGCATCTGGGCGGAAGGTGACTTCAGTGGCATTGCCGGAGAGGGGGCTTGGAATTAGCCCCGCATTGGCTAAACCTTGGATGGCATCAAAGTCTGGGTCGGTGGTGGGCACGTCCTGGAAAGCAGGCTGATCGCTGGAAACCCCCAAACGAATCTTACGGGATGGCTGATTCGCATAAATTAAGTTATTCGCCTGAACGAGCCAGCGAGCATATTCTCGACGAGTAATGGTTTGATTTGGGGCAAAGTCACTGCCGTCCGCAGCAACAGACAACGCTCCTAAAGCCTGTAGATCGGTAATGTAGGGCTGAAGCTCTGGTGGGGCCTGGTCAATATCGGCAAAGGCTTGAGATGAGGATGAAGCCGTTTGGGACGGAGAGGGAGAAGCTTCTGGGGACTGGGTAACGGGGGGGCGATCGGTGAATTGATAATGAATCGTGAATTCGGTTGCATCACCTACATCACCTGCATCACTCGCCGCATTATCAGCCCCTTGAGCATTATTTCGGGAAGGGGCGACGGCCACAGCCACCTGCAAGCCATCTTGTTCAGCAACGACAGGCTGCGAAGCCAAGGAAGCGGAATTCGACGGCTCAATGATTTGCCATCCTGCTTCCTCAAACTGCGATCGATAAAACTGCTCTACCTCTTCTTGGGAGTCTGGCGTTCGCCAACGAGTTTGGGTAACTGCACGACCTGAACTTGCCAAATCTGGTGAAGTTGGGCTGGGGCGCGTTGCTGCAATCAGTTCGGCATTGGGGTAAAAAGGAATTTCGCCTGGAAAATTGGCTGGCAACTGCACTTCGTTGGGACCGGGGATAGGGCGAGTCTCCGGCGACGTCGCATCTGCTTCTGACCCATCTCCAAACACAGAAGAATTTTCTAAGGTGGGGTCAGCTTCCAGCGATCGTTCCAAATTTTGGGCCCAGGGGCTATTGGTACAGGAAGCCAGAACGAGACAAACTGCAAAACCTGTAAAAAGAGAAAATTTCCGAGGAACCACAGTAGATTCACAACACAAATAGATCCAACTCCTACGCTAGCGCAGAAAAGGGAATTCCTGCATTGTCCTCTGGGGACTGTCCTGACGAGGCTGCCC